>JAGWAW010000093.1 GCA_021296165.1 Nitrosopumilaceae archaeon
AGCACCATTTTTTGAGACATGCCGCTGGCGATCATCCCCACGTGTCCGGTTGGGTACAGCCGCAGCGTCTTGTCGGAGCTGCTCACCGCATAGTGTAAAGGCATACTGCATTCAGGGGAGACCAGGTGGTCCCCCACCGCCACCTGTGTGAAGACGGGCATCTTTATTCGGCGAAGGTCCACCACGCGCCCCCCTACGCGCATTTTGTTGTTCACTAGGAGGTTCTTCTGGTAGATGTTCTTTATCCACTCCCGGAAGAGCTCGCCCGGAATGGGAGGGGTGTCGCTTAGCCACTTTTCCACTCGTAGAAAGTTGTCCACGAACTTTTCGTTGTCTATGTTCTTGAAGAAGCGGATGTACTTCTCTATGCCCTGCTCGAACGGCTTGAGGACGGAGAAACAATAGTACATGAACTCCGGGGGCATGTTGCCCACCGTGTCCACCAGCTTGTCCACCTCCACGTGCTTTGAGAGGTTGCTCACCACGGTGGTGTCCTTCCAGCCGTCGATCACCGGCGCGGTGGCCACAAAGTTGCGCACCTTGTCAGGATGCAGGGCCGCGTACACGGTGGCGAGTGTTCCCCCGGTGCAATACCCCTGCAGAGTGACACTATCGACGGATGCCTCGTCGCACACGCGCTCTATACACGAGTCCAAGTATACGTTGACATAGTCATCAAAGCCCAGATAGCGGTCCATGTTGCTGGGTGTCCCCCAATCCACCATGTAGACGTCGTATCCCTGATCCAGAAGGTTGCGTACCCAGCTCTTGGCCGGTTGTATGTCCAGTATGTGATAGCGGTTTATGAGTGCGTACGCTATTACGATGGGGGTGCGGTGTGTGACCTCCCCGGCTCCCTCATAGTGGAGTAGTCTGACCTTGTCTATGGTGTGTGCTACTTGGTGGGGTGTGACCTCCAAATCCACCTCGTCGGGGGCCGGCACCATGTCCGGGGCCCGGGCCACGTTGGATCCGAACCGCACCAGCTCGTCTACCAGTCCAGTGTCACTTGCGCTTCCGGCCATTGCCTCTCCTCCGGCGCAAGGCGCCCTCCATCTCGGCCACCCGCCTCCGCAGCGAGTGTAGTTCCCTGTACACCTCGTCCAGTTCGTGGCGGTTGGGAAGATTTGCAGTCTTGAGCACCACGTCGGCTATGTTGTTCCAGTGCTTTGCCAGCTCCAGCTCCTTTGAGACCATCCTTCCGTAGTTGGTTCCGAACTCTTCTGAGTCGAAAAGTTCGGTAAAGTCGTTGTCAAATATGTCTATCCAGACGCGCTTGTACGCCTCAAAGTGCTCCGGATCCTGTGGCAAATCTGGGGCCTTGAGGTTTACCTTCCTCTGTGCCTCCGTCCAGGTGTCGGCCAGCTGCCTGTAGTATGTGGACAAGTGGGTGCCGAAGCCGGCCAGATCCTCGTTTATTTCGATGATCTCGGAGGTTACTCTCTTGGAGTTTGCCGCCATGGTCCTCATCGGACCCGTTGAAGACAGCGCCTGGGGCTTGCTGGACATCAAGTACAGCAGGTCGGTCCAGAACAGTGAGAGGTGCTTGTAGTACTCTTGGGGATTGGTGCCGGGCGGCGGGCCGGCATCCTCCTGCGGGTTGGCGCCTGTTGATTGCATGTCGGTAACTCTCGGTGTTTGGTTATAAACACGTACCCGCAGTCGAGGGTACATCCTCAGGTCAACCACTGACAAGCACGGATCAGCGCATTATAGTCGTATCCTGAGCGTAAAAACCAAGCGGACCTAGGGATGTACCAGCCCGCAGCCAAACGCTACGAGGCCAGTCGTCCGGAGCAGGCCGACTTTGCACCCCCATATCAGAACACCCGTCCCGGAACGGCCGCAGCGCGCCGGTCCTGAACGGTACCTCAAAGCAGGTTGTTGAGCATCTGCCGCAGTCCGACACAGCGGTTACGGATGGTCACTTCGGTGACCCCCGAGGCGTTGGAGATATCCTTTTGGGACCTTTCCTCCCCGTTCTCTATGCACGCCAAGTACAGTGCAGCGGCGGCTATTCCCATGGGGTCCTTGCCGGCCACCAGCCCACTCTCCTTGGCTTGATTCAGTATGACAGCAGCCCGCCTCTTTGTGGGCTCCATCAGGCTTGCCTCACTGGCTATGCGGGAGATGCCCTTGACCGGATCCACCACTGGCATCTGCAGGTCCAGCTCCCGGTATATGAGCCGATAGCAGCGCGCCACGTCCTTGCGGCGTATGTTTATGCTCCTTGATATGTCGTCCAAGGTACGGGGGGTCTCAGTGTTGCGGCATGCTGCATACAGGCACGCAGCCACCAAGCCCTGGATGGAACGGCCCCGGACAAGGCTCTTCTCCATGGCCTTGCGGTATATGTAGGCGGCCTTCTCGATTACGGCATCGGTAAGACCCATCTTGGCCTTAAGCTTGTCCATCTCGTTGAGAGCCTGCCTCAGGTTGCGGTCCGCCGATGAAGACGTCTGCGTGCGGCTATCCCAAGTGCGCAGCCGCTCAATGGAGCTCTTGACGCCAGCTGCCAGTGGCTTGCCCGCTGAATCCTTGTTGCTGGAGTCGATCACGGTGGACAAACCCATATCATGCATGGTAAGGGAGGTACCTGCCCCCGTCCTGGACCGGTTCCCATGTTCGTTGGAGAATGAGCGCCATTCGGCCCCCATGTCCTCAACCTTCTCGTTTATGACACTGCCGCAGATGCCGCAGCAGAGCTCGCCGGTGGAGTCGTCGGTGACCAGTTCGGTTCGACCGCAAACAGGGCACCGGGTACCCGAAGGCTGCGGAAATATCATAGGTACAAGGCGCCAATCGTGCATTTATGAGTTTTATACCCTTGTTCATGGTGAAACAGGGGCATGACCACAACACCCTCGAAAAAACTTAACCGGCACGGGGTGGAATAGTATGGGATGGCGACCGATCCTGCGACCCTCAAGATTGAGATACGCGACCTCTCTGCCCGTCTGGACGGGCTGGGACCCGAGCCCGACAGCCTCCCCCAGTTCGCCATATCGACCAACGCCGTGCGACAGAATGAGTACTTGGCCAAGAGGAACCACATACAGTCGGACATGATCCGGGCGTACGCCCATTACACCCAATTTTTGGAGGAGGCCTCCACCGGATTGGTGGAGATACAACACCAGATGATCGAGTTGCTGCGGCTTCAGGCCAAGGAGATGGGACGCTAAAAGAGGACTTGGCGCATTCCCGCCTCGGTCTCCACTAGCAGAGCCCCGTCGCGGCCGACGCCTCGGACCTCTCCCCGCACGTCCCCCCTGTGTATCTGGCGGCCCATGTTCCAGCACCTCTCTTGGTACGCGGAGGTGACATAATGCGCGTCGCGCTCCATACTGGAGTAGTGTGAGTGAAGCCGGGCCAGAAAGCCGGCCAGTATAGCATAGGCAGACACTCCCACAGCGTGCAGGTGCACCGAATCCGAACCGCCAAAGCTCCCGTCGGAGGCCAGTTCCCTAGCAACCTCGCGCGGGTCGTTGGCAACGTTGACGCCCACGCCCACCACCACCCACTCCAGCACGTCGGCCACCGACGAGTCTAGCACTATCCCGGCCAGCTTGCCATCGGCCATGATATCATTGGGCCACTCCAGCCTGGCCTCCGGTATGTACACCCGTATGGTGTCGTACAGGGAGACGGCGGCGCCCAGCATAACGACGCCGGATATGTCGGGGGGGATGTCCGGGCGCAGCAGAACGGAGAATGTCAACGTCCCCGGAGGGGATGCCCACGAGCGGCCCATCCGGCCCCGGCCAGAGATCTGTCGGCCCGCGATCAAGACGGTCCCATCCGGCTCGCTGGCGGCCCTCCGCATCAGGGCGTCCTGGGTGGATCCTACCTCGTCATAATACAGGACCCGGCGCCCCATCTCCCCGGCCCCCATTCCCGCCAAGGTTTCGGGCAGGGCGCGGGCCTGTGGGCCAGTGATCAATTAGAATCCAAAGTCGAAGCCGCCGTCTCCGAATCCGTGGTCAACACCAGCATCACCGGCGTCGCCCAGATCCCCCGCATCACCTGTATCACCGGCATCCCCGTACCCCTCCGGAATATTCTCGGCGGGCACGTAGTCGGTCATGGTCGCACCCATCATGTTGAACATCATGCTGAACATCATGATGTCCATTATCCCGAAGAACATCATCATGGGCAGGAACGAGCGGTTGTCATCCATCATGCGCCCCAGCCCCTTCTTGTCCTTTTTCTGGTATAGCTCCTGCATCTGCCCCCACTTTTGGCGAACCTCAAAGAGACGCTGGTCCAGCTCGTCGGAGCCTTTGTCGGTGATTAGGATCTCTACCCTGGTGCGAAAGAATTTCTTTCTCTGGACCGGTATTATCAGTCCCCGCTCCTCCAGTCGCGAGAGTATGCCCTCGAGTGTGGTCGGATCCAGGCGCGTAACCCTTTGGATGCTATCAAAACTCTTCTTGCCTTGGCGGATGGCACCCAGCACCATTACATCCGGCGGCTCGGTCTCCATGTGACGGGTTTGCACCGCGCCCTTAAAAATTGTTCGAAGTTCTTTATGGGACTTATTCGGCTGTGCGCCATCCCGGCTACGCGGCCATATCCGACCGCTACGCTGGTACGGAGACCGCCACGAGACCCGGTTCCGGTTGAAGCTGTCCAGGTGGGCACGCTGATTCCGGCTTCACTCATTTGTACAAGTCCCTTCCTTGTGTGCGGCCCGGTGCCCGCCATGTCATCACACTCGGGGAACAGCCATGCAACATCTACCCGCGCCAGGCCGAGTCGCTGCCAGACGCGCACACGGCTGCGCGCTCAGCTCCCTTCCAGCGCTGATATGGACGAGTCCAGCCCGGACCCGTAGTCGGCGTGCTTGAGCTGGTATATCTCAGATACGGCTTCGCCTGAAACGGCCGTGGGTGTGCATAGCAGCTTGGTCAGATCCTTGCCCAAGACAAGCCTGGCCGCAAACGCCGGTACTCCCCGGGGCCGCCGGACACCCAGCGCGTCGGCCGTATGCCATACGAACTCCCGGAACGTTACACTCTGCGGGCTGGCAGCTACGTATGCGGGACGCTCCAGTCCGGCATTCAGTACGGCCGACATGATTCCCGCTGCGTCCTCCACGTGCAGAAACGCCTTGCGGTACCGGCCCCCGGCGGGGAGCATCATGGTTCCCGCGCGAATACGCTTTACCAGCATGTCGCGGAACCAGCCGCCCGGTCCGTACACGTCACCGAACATGACCGCCGAGAACCGGATTCCGGCGCCGCGGCATCCGTCCTCCAGATACTGGTGGGCCTCCTGGCGTATTTGTGCAAACTCAGTGTCGGGACGGTACGGGGTGGACTCGGATATGACCCCGTCCACGCTTCCGTACGCCCCCAAGCCCGAGGCATACACGAATGCATCAGTCCTATCTCTGACTGCCTCAAAGAGGTTCCGAGCGCCCTCCACGTTCACGCTCCGCAGGACGCCTGCGTCGCGCACCATCGGGGTCAGCGATGCCAGATGAAACACACAATCGTACGACACGTCCCCCACCGGCACAGGCGGCTTGGTGATATCCCCAAGTATGACGCCAGGTCCATCTGCACCGCCCCTCTGCAGCCCGTGTACCCGATGGCCCCGCGACTCCAGCGTCCGGACCAGAACACTGCCTATGAACCCGGCGGATCCGACTACCAGAACGTCCCCCAACAGGTTGCTTCTACGGATGACTCCAATTTAAGGCGTAGGTGGAATGATACCTCTGGAAGCTGACGCCGTTAACATTCCAGTACGCTCATCGCACCCCATAATATCAGGCAGTACGCCGTTCGGGTTCTGCCGATACTACCCGCAAACTCGGAGGGCGTCAGGCACCCTGGCGCAGAGCGGATGCTGTGGCAAGTGTAGTCATCAAACGCGGCAAGCGCGCCTCTGGCTTTCTGAATGTTTGCGAGATTGTGCGGCCGGACGTGTTATTGAGTGCCTTGTTGTATGCGAGCACAGGTGTATTCGTGAGCGAATCTCAACGCGGCCATAAACGATCTTAGATTACAGATGGTGCGCCGGATCCGTTGTCGACGCATGGCTACAGTAAACGAAAATGTGTATGCCGGGGGGCCAAAATTAGCGTCTGATGCAGTACAATAACTGGGATCACTCCAACAT
>JAGWAW010000094.1 GCA_021296165.1 Nitrosopumilaceae archaeon
TGGAACCGCCGGCTCACCATCGGTGGGTAGCAAAACACGAGATAGCCAAGCCATACTCGGCCGAGGCATACATAGGTGGCCTTGTCCTCAACAGTCCATCGCTTCTTTGTCATGGCGCGGCCCTCCCGGGTAGCCCCAAAAACTCTTTGTTGCCGATCGGTCTCCCTCTAGCGGGGTCCCCCCCAGTATCCGCCCCTGGTCCGCCACGCGTACCCGCCGCTGGACCACTTTTGGCACGCCGCCTCATCCCCGCACAGTATGACATAGCCCTGTTCCATCAGGTCCACCACCAGCCGGTTGGTATAGTCCATGAACTCCCTCTGCTCTTCTGGAGTGGCCGACTTTTCCGGTATTGGCCTGGGTTTGCGGTACGAATAGCCCAGGGCATTGAGGATCCGCCTCATCGTGCGTCCCTTGTATGTGACGCCAAACCTCCACCGTACGGACTGTACCAGCATGTCCAGGCTCCACGCCCCCGCCCGAAACCCGTGAAGGTTTGGGGGGTCGCTCAGCCAGCGTCTTATGGCATGCGCCATGCGCTCGTCCAGCTGCCGTTTTTGTCCAGGGCGCTTCTTGTCAATCCGCCTTTTCAGGTCGGCATCCCTCATGCGCACGAGCCAGCCACGCACGGTGGAATGGGACGCCCGTATCCGCCTTGCTATCGCCCGTATGCCCATCGAGTCCCTTCGCAGAAGGCATGCTTCCAGAATGAACTTGGATTTGCCGACCCGCTCAGCCTTGAACGCATTGTCGAGTTGTTCGGTGCTTACCTTAGACATGAACTTTCTACCCCTGGGTATCGCCTCTTGCCGTTCTCCATCGGTGGCGTCTACCATGTGTGGCGGGGGGAGAAGGGGAGGGATCTAAACCTTTCGATTCAAATCGTCGTTACTGGCGTGCAGGGTGATCGCTCATCTCTGACCGGCACTACGCACATGGATGAAACAGGCGCAGATTTTACGACTGTATTGTATTGCGTGGCGCTACCACGCTACTTTTAATATTATTCATACCGGTTAAGTTGCCCATGGCCCCAAAAAGCAAATGCATCAACTGCGAAGCCAACGACTGGCTTCAGAGCGACCACGTCGGCTACATACCCCCGGCGGCAAACCACGGCACAGCGCCGTCAGACGGACTGCACGTTGAGATGTGGATGTGCAAGAGCTGCTGGCTCCTGATACCTTTCGGCAGCAGCAAGTGACAGACGCCACGCTGCCATATTTTTTGTTGTTTTTGCGGCAGGTAGAACTCCAAATGACGGCAACAGTGCGGACGCTGTCGGCTGTACGAATGCCCTCCAAATATAGATAGCACACCCGGACAAACGGCGCGTATGGAAGCGTCCAACGACCAGAAGGCCAGAAGCGCCAGGTTGAGAAGGCGGCGCGGATACCGCTGGGAAGACATCTTGGTAAAGCGGCTCAACGGCGTCGGCGGCTGGAGGGCCTTCCGCCTAGGCTCGCCCAGTGTGGCGCTGCCCGATGTCTTGGCGGTCAACACCGAGGACAGAGCCATACTGATCGTGGAGGCAAAATCTGGTGCAAAAACCAGCCTCTCTGTTCCCCCCAACCAGATCCAGCGGTGCCTAGACTGGTGCAATATGTTCGACATATACGACACGCGAACTGTCATACTCGCCTTCAAGTTCCTCGCAAAGAAGCGGCTGGATTCGGGCGCGTATGAGCGCAGAATCATGCGTGAGTATTACAAGGTGTGGGATCCGGCCGTCGAGCCGGTGGAATGCGTGTGCGCGTACGACGGGCAGACGTACGCCCTGATAGACAAGACGAGACAGCAGATGGAGATGGACGACTATTCCATGCCGTCAACCTAACCAAACTCCCGGAGCGTCCTCCACCCCTGAAAATCCAGTCTTGGGACGGCTGATCGGGCACTAGGCCATACGGTTTAGGCACCAGTATACCCTGCTGCTTACCTTTTTAAGCTGCGCGTGCTCACAATGGACATGGGCCTATTCGGAAAGCTTCGCCGGGACGCACTCAGCGCCAAGAAGGTGCCCTCCGAGGAGGAGGTGCCCTCCGAGGAGGAGGTGCCCTCCGAGGAGGAGGTGCCCGTGGAGGATGAGGGCGTGGCAGAGGAGCCCCAAGTCATAGCAGAGGAGTCCGAGGCAGCCACCAAGAGCCTCTTGGCCACCGTATCGGAGTCCGAGCCCACGCGCCGCCGAACCAGATTCGAAGAGTTCGTGGACGAGAGGCTGCTAGTGAGCACCGACGCACTGGGAAACAAGCAGATGAAGATCAAGGTCTTGGAGGTCTCCGACGAGCACCCGCCTGTCCAGTGGAGGTTTGGGGATCGGGTCAAGATAACGAAAATTCTGGTCACCATCAAGCACCTGGCAACCCAAGAGGTGGAGGAGGCAGAGTTTGACATAGAATCCATAGAGAGGGAGCTGGCAGAGAAGCGCCACTACACATCCACCAACCGCTGGGTACCCACCACCGATATCAAAAACGGCTATGTGTCCGGCACCCGTCACACCTCGCTGATCAGCGACGCAGTAGCCTTGGATTACATTATATTCTAGCCCCGGTCTGCCTGCTGGAAGCTGTATTTGGAGCGTGCCCCAAGCCTGCTGGCGCGCGATGCCCTAGGTTAAAACCTATATGGACATGAGCGGGCATATCCCTTCATGATAGTCAACGAGGTGTCCGTTAACGGCTCCGTCTACAAATTCGCCCTTACAAACCAGCTGATTACCCAGGTGGAATCCCTCAAGGAGCTGTATGCGTCAGTGTACGAAGATCCCGAAGGGTTTGAGGAGATCAGCTCCCGTATATCGGAGGTCGTATCAGAAATTGCCGATTCCATAGAGCCCCAGGCATCCAGCGACGACTTGGATGGTGTTGTCCAGATGATAATCAAGACTGCCGACAACCTCAAGGCAGGCGCAGAGAGGCAGACTTCACGAAGGAAGCGTTAAAATAAACTATATAGAGTATATAGTATATGTCGGACCGGGTTATAATACCTATGCTGTATATTAAAACATGACACTTGCTGTAACGGGTGATAAGACAGACAACGCCATGCACAGCTGTCAATGCGGGATATGCGGCCACCGCGATATGGACGACTGCATAAAGAAGGAGTGTGTATGCTGTCTGAATTTTCACATCAGGTCCGGCCCGAAGACGTAAAGTCACTGTGTGCCAGCGTGGCAGTTGCATTTCCTAGAGACATGCAGGTGGCATCCCACCAGCCTATGATCCTTACAGCCGCACAGAATGCATTTTTTACCCATCTACAGATCCCCAAACACATCCCGCATCTTTTCACTTAATCCTTTGTCCTGCAAAGCCTCCAAAATCTTGAACCGCAGGTGCCTGAGCCTTCCGGGGTCGTCCCCATACAACGGCTCCATGATGTCCATCTCCCGCTCAAAGTAATAGTTGTCTAAAAACCTCCTGGACCTGGAGACCAGTCCCGGTATGTCCGCATCAGGATAATCCTGGGGCTTTATCTTGTTTACGACGACCTGGAGTATGCCCCGTATGCGGAGCAGGTCCTGCCGCATCGTGGCGAGATCACCGGGCTTGTCCTTCAGATCCCCGATGTTCTGGCACGACTCCAGGGCCTGTTCCAGCATGCCTTTGAGGTACTCGGTGCGGGTTACCATGAAGCATGTGGGATACACGTATACTAAAAAAATATGCTCGGCAGTCCGGCCCGCACATGGACGCCGGTACATGTAGGACTTCGGGCGGCCGGCCTGGCCACGGTATCCCATGTGCTTTAATATGAGCCCGTCGGGGGCAGTGTGATGGGTTACGATCCTACTGCCCAGGACATCAAGACTGTGGATAGCCTGTTGGAGTCTGGCCAAGGCGACCAGGGCAGGCTGGAGTTCATACGCCGGTGCATGGCAGACGGCAAGACCCCGTACGAGTCGGACATGAAATACGTTAGGATGTTGACTGCCAGGGGTTCTGCAACCACCGTAAGCCCGACGGTAGTCGATGCCCCATCCCCGGAGGCCGGCGATATAGAGATGGTACGCAGCCTCGTGCGGAGAGGCCTAGGCGACCAGGGCAGACTGGAATACATGCTCAGAACGCTGGAAGGCGGTGGCCTGCTGCGCATGTCCGACGCGGGGTATCTCCGCGCCAAGTACGCGGAATGTGAGGGCATGGCAGAACCGGCCCAAGCCACGGTGGCAGGTCCGGACGCAGCCGCGGTGCGGTGGCCGCCAGAGGCGCCAGACTCCCCGGCGGACCCCGAACTCCTGCGGGCGGAGGAGGAACTGGAGGCGGTAAGAACGGAGCTGGAGGCGGCATCTGAGTCCGCAGAGGCCATATCCAGAAAGAGGCAGGAGCTGGAGGCGGTAAGAACGGAGCTGGAGAAGACCCGGCGCCTGGTGGTGGAGGACGAACGAGAGATGGAGGACATATCCGACTACAAGGAGCGGTTGGCCGACCGGATGGAGGCGCACCAAAAACTTCTCCAGGAGATAAGGGGGGAGCTGCAGAGCGTCAAGGATCTGGTCAAGGAGCAGAACGACAACATGGACGAGCAGGTGCGGGCGCTGGAGGCGATCAGGAGTGAGAGGATGCAGCTGGAGGACGACTCCCGGCGCCTGGTCGGCATCTCCACCGAGCTTGTCGAGGAGCGCAAGAAGCTCGCTGCAGCCCGCAAGGAGAACCGGGCACTAAAGGAGAAGGAACGCAGCCTGACAAAGTCCCGCAAGGATGTCGAAAAGGTAAACCGCAGCATCCAAAAGGAGCTCGAAAAGGTGGACAAGAAACTTGAGGAGGAGAAGGCGAAGTTGGAAGAACAGACAGCCCTGAGAAAGAGCCTGGAGCTGGAGACCGCCAAGCTGGAAGATATAGAGATGCAGAGGAGCAAGAACAAACGGAATATCAAGCTGGCCGAGAAGGTCCTCCAAGAGTCGCGAAACCGCGCCTCCGACTAGGCAGTCTTTGGCGACACCGCGCCGCAGGCTAGAGCTTTACGGTGATCTCTTCGCCGTTTCCTATAGGCAGTGTCACGGTCCGGACCGAGGCGTTCTGGCGCACCAGCCTGCCGAACTCCCCCATCATGTCAGAGAACCTCTCCGGGTACAGCATATTGTCGGTGGCGATTATGCCGCCCTTTCGCACCATGGGTAGAACCATGTCAAAGTAGCGGGGGACGTTCTCTTTGTCCGCATCTATAAGCACAAAGTCGTACACCGGGGACGACCCCCTCAGGTCTTCCAGCACATCCAGCGCCCTGCCCTGCGCGATGTCTATGATATCTCGCACCCCGGCATCCTCAAAGTTGTCTGATGCCCGCCGTATCTTTTTGTCATCCATCTCTATTGTGGTCACCCTGCCGCCGGTCTCCATAACCGCCTCGGCCAGCCATATTGTAGAAAACCCGGTGGACATTCCGATCTCCAGAGCGCTCCTGGCGCCCATGGCGCGCAGCATGATGTTGAAGAACTCGCCGGTCTCCCAAGTGATGGCAGACATCAGCTCGCCGGCAGGCACCCTCACGGCCCGGGAGTTCTCCAGTTTGGATGCGGCGTTGAGCCGCTCCAGCGCACGCCGGATATTTGCGTTCATGGCGCCGTGTAGACGACCCGTTTTATAGCGTTATGTTCTGTCGCGGTCCGCGTTAAGGCTCGGCGCGATGCCAGAAAACACCCAAGGGTGTCATTCTGGTATGGATATGGCAGTTTTGCAGGCATACAGGTCATGAGCCTGACATATGGTCCATCGAACCATACGTACCAAGCAGGCCGGTGAAAGCGGCAGATACTAGCGCTGAGCCTAAACGCGCATCTGGCGCATTTCACAAGTCGCCAACAGATAAAATGGTGGCAGATACATTTCCCCCGTTGGCGCTGGCTGAGGACGCGACTCGGATCCGCTCTAGATTCGACTCGGCCGACACTGCGGAGTTTTTGGAGATCGTATCCCGCATACGCGACCGGCTGCACACCGAGCAGACCCGAGAGTATCTGGACAAGAAGCTGGAGGCGGCGCGGCTCGCCGACCCCTCAGAGCGTCGCGAGATATGCAGGAACCTCCGGTTCTGTTGCAAAGTCGGTTGATGGTGGTTTTTTGTGATTTTCGCGTCTGCCGCACTCGGTGCGGAGGGGTGCAGTC
>JAGWAW010000095.1 GCA_021296165.1 Nitrosopumilaceae archaeon
AACGAGCGCTTCAGGGACACCATCGACATGATGGCCACACTGGCCGTGCACATGACAGGAAAGAGACTCACGTACGCGCATCTCGTGGCAGCGTGAGGTTTGGGTCCGGTCCCGGCCGGAGATCGGCGGGATCTGGCACGCGTGTACGGACGAGTGCCATACTCGCCTTGCAGGCTGCCGCACTGCCGACCAGATAATCAACGGTTGCCATGGTTTCGCGTGGGGCGGCGTGGGTCTTGCCGTGTGCGCCTAATTCATTCCATCCATTTCATTTATTTGGATAAGTCCCACTGAAACCCAAAGCAGGCTTAAATTACACCGTTGCCAGTTCGCGTCCGTGGAGTACCAGACCCGCTACCCCAAGACGGTCTCGCTGACCGACGGGCTGCGGCGCAGCGTGCGGGTGGACGGCCGCGAGGGGCTGGAGCAGCTGCACATTGTAGTGCGCAACAGCATCGAGGAGATCTCCCGCATCTTCACCAAGGAGGGATTTACCCGGGTAAAGTTCGAGCACAAGCAGCCGGGCCAGATAGGCCGCGGCTTTAACCTCAAACTCAGGAAGCCCTGGGAGATGCATGTCCGGCTGGTGGACCTGAAGGAGGGGCTCATAGGCATACACGCCGAGGTCGAGGTCTCCCGGGACTACATCCAGCACCTCTTCGGCCAGAGGACCCCGGTCGTCTACGAGATACAGGAGATGCTCAGCAAGTACCAAGTGGAGTGCCGCATCTGGAACGGCAACATAAGGAGGTACGTCCGCTCCGTATATGACGACTACAAGGTGAGGCTGGCCACTCCCAGCATACCCGTCCTGGCATGGAAGCCGATGCTGTTCGTCATAGGTACGATCGGCTCGTTCTACCTGTGGAAGTATGTGCACACGCTGTAGCTAGATGCCCAGCGCCTCGGCCTTTGTGATGTCCAGGTACACCTTGTCGCCCACCGAAAGGTTCATTCCCTTGTACTCGTGCATCTCCATCTTTACCTGGGTGATGCCGGTGGAGTTGTTTGCGCCGGCCAGCATCTTGTTGAGGTCCTTTACTATGTCGTTCATGTTGGTAAAGCCCATCATGCGGGGCTGGCCAAAAGGCGACGCGGGCGGGTCGCCGCCCTCGTTCATGTCCTTGAGGGACGACATAGACACCACTACATATGGAGCCCCGTCGGGCGCCGCGTCTATACTCTTTACCACAAACTCCTTTCTCACTGTGTGACGGTTGCAACACTTGCCATATATAATTGGCACTTGGCTACACATTCAATGGCGCGGGCGGTCTTTCGGTACTGGGGAATATCGCCCTGGGAGATCGAGGTGCTGTACGGGTACTTTTCGTCCAGGTTTGATGTGATCCAGGAGGAGATCGAGCAGGAGGATACGCGGTTTGCCAGCCACATCGGAGTGCGGATGCCGGTTGCCTTCAGCGACGAGTTCTTCAAGTGGTTCGAGTACCGGCGCTGGGAGAGGGTGAAGGCGCTCTTCAAGGAGATGAAGAGGCGGCGGGGCTCGGGCAATGCAATCCGCGTGGATCTGGTCTTTGAGGGGAACCGCTCAATACGCTTCCGCATGGACTCCGAGGACAAGCAGTGGTTTGATAACTCCGTGGAGAAGCTGGACTTTGTGCTGGAGCTTCTCCCGTACCACACCCAGAAGCTGCCCCCCGCCGCCCACACCATGGAGTACAGGTTCGACACGCAGGCCGTCCGCTGGCGACTCCACGAGGCCCGGGCCGGCGACCGCACGTACCGCTTCCGGGGGGACCGGTGGCATATGATGGAGGACGACGATGATACTTGACGCCAGCGCCTTTTATTCCGGGGTGCCGTTCGGCTCGCCGGCGACCTACCACACCACCCCGGAGGTATATGAGGAGATCGAGCACATAAAGCGGGCCCAGAGGGCCGCCGATGCCCTTCGGGAGATGGGCCGGCTGGTGGTGCTCAGCGCACAAGATGATCATGTGCAGCGGGCCCGCGCCGCGGCCCTCTCCTCCGGAGACCTGCCGCAGCTCTCGACTCCCGACGTGTCGGTGCTGGCCCTGGCCTCCCAGACCGGCCTGGACATAATCACAGACGACTACGCGGTGTCCAACGCGGCCCACCACATGGGGGTGCGCGCCCACGCCATAATGACGAGGGGCCCGGCCGTGCACGGCAAGTGGAGGTACAGGTGTCCGGCATGCCGGAAGGGCCGGCCGCCGGGGGACGCGTGCGACACATGCGGCACGCCGCTGCGCCGCCGCCTGCGCTAGGAGTTCTGCCGCATACGGGTGCACCAGCAGGTCCGGTGCGCGGGCAGCGGAGCGGCGCGGGACCGCCAGCGGTACGTGTGTCCGGGCCCCAAGCCGGCCGAGTATATGGCACATTGCCACATACAACGGCCGGATTGGCAGTGTTGCGGTGCCGGATCTGAACCGTTGGAACGAATCACTCGCTCTTGAACGGGGCGCTAAAACCCCATCTTGCTCATTTGCCGCAGCCCCCGCCGCTTGAGCCGAACGAAGACGGCCCGGTGCCGGTACTTTTTGATGGTGATGGTCTCGTCGTAGCCGGTCGACTTTACCACCTGCGCGTCCATCACTATGTTGCAGTCGTGGGAGGGTATGATGTCTATCTTGTCGTCGGGAACGACCATCGAGGCCAGCCGGTACATGGGCGCCACCGGCGTTATGATGAGGACGTCCAGGCTCTCGTGCAGGATGGGCCCTCCCAGCGAGAAGGAGTGGCCGGTCGAGCCGCTGGGCGTGGAGACCATGACCCCGTCCATCTTCTGCGTTACGGTGTCGTTCTGGAACTTTATCGTCATGTTGGCGGTGCGGGTGAGGTTGGAGCGGGTGATGTATATCTCGTTTAGGGCCGGCGGGAACTCCTCGCCGGCATACGAGGCGGCCACCCTGATGCGCTTCTCCAGTATTATGTCGCCGGATGCCATCTGGGTTATGGCCCGGCCCAGCTGGTCCAGCGTGATCTCGGAGAGTATGCCCCGGTTTCCGCCTACGTTTATGGTCAGCACGGGCGTCTCGTCGGCCAGGTGGCGCAGGGTGCGGAGAGTGGTGCCGTCCCCTCCCAGGGTTACGGCTAGGTCCAGCCGCCTGTCCCTGAGATCCTCGATGGTGTCCACCTGCTCTGCCCCGTCCACCGATACGGGCGAGACCACGCACACGCGGCACCCCCTCCCCAGGAACTGGGCGGCGGCGCTGCGGGCCGCCGCCTCGGACTCGGCGGAGCCGAACTTGGCCCCTATGACGACGCTCTTCAGACGCATCACCATATGGTGCGCGCACACCCCGCTTTAAGGTTGCAAAGCTCCGAGCGGGATCCGGACCCGCGACCTTTACCTTACCAAGGTAACGCTCTACCAGGCTGAGCTATCGGAGCATGTGTTGGGCCCGTTGTAAAATCCTTATAACCCTTGAGACCGCCGGGGCCGAGCGCAACCCGGCCGCCGGTCTCCACCCTGCGGAATAGGTCGCCAAACATCATCAGGGTGTCGGCGGCCAGCAGGATAGCCCCGCAGAACCATTCCCACAATCTCAGGTCAGATTGGCCAGCACTTGCCACACTGCCAATCTCCCGCACTCGCCACTATCTGTGTCATCGCGAACAAGGCCGCTCCCGCCAAGACCAACCCCAGCACGCCCCAAGATGGGTAAAGTTCCTGGCGAACCTATCATGGTGTCAGTCCAATCAGGGTTGCTCGTCGGCGAACAGGGTCCGCAACGCATCGACGGTGGTGAACCGCTCATAGTGGACCGTTCTGGCGCCTTCCCCCTCAATCGTGTACTTGCCGTTGATCTGGCCTATTATCGGGTGGTACCCATCCCCGTCCGGCTCTCCAGCCAGAACGAACACGTACTCGCCCAATTCAAACTGCGGCGCCGCGGGGTTGATTATCCTCAGGTTGTCCACGACGCCGCCCTCGAACCGAAGCGTCATCAACGTGGCGTTGTAGGCACCCTTTAGGTCCTCGTTGACGACGATGGTCACCTCGGTGAAGACCGTCTTCCGGACCGGTTCGGTTCCGTTAATCGCAGTTCCGTTGATTGTGGTAATGCTGGTTGCGGTTGCGTTGTGCAGGACGGTGTCAATCTGCGTCACCACGCCAAATACGGCATGGGTGGCCTCCGCTGCTAACTCCTCGACGGGACGGTCATCCATGGTGGCATTGAGGATTGTCGCCTTATCCTCCCACCAACAGTTGATGACAATCGTCAGGGTGGTGGGGCCGTGTCCGGGATAGCGCGCCTTGTTGGTTGTTTGCAGGTCGCAATACTCTACACTGCCCTGCTCCCAAGCGAACGAGCCGCGCGGGTGGCCGTAAAAGCTCGGTCTAAGCAGGTTGTAGGAGAACCGATCATCGCCGCCTCCGCCCCCTCCGCCGCTATAACCAAATTTACAATCCATGGATATGTCAACCGTAGCATTCTGGCCAAAGCCAGAAGAGCTGACAAAACCCAACAAACAGTCGCCATACTCGCCGTCAATGTGACCGGATGCGTCCGGAATGACGGTTCTTTGTCCGAAGAATTCCAACTCCTCCTCGCCCAAACCTTCCGGTACGGGTTGGTGCTCTGCCCAGCCCACGCCCAGTCCGGTCGCCATCACGCCCAGCACTCCTGCAACCACCCATTGCAATTTCATGTATGTGTTGTATCCAACTATAAATATAAATCTTGGAAGCGGCTGTAAGTAAGGACTCAGGTCCCCAAAGCGGACATCTTGGGCATCGCCACAGTTGTATGCGATGTAAATCCGGCCTCAGCACGCCGCGGCGACCGGCGCGACCAGATCCCGGTGCTCCTGCCCGGGCGGTGGCTTGAACAAACTCCAGTCCGGATCCCTGATCAAACACTCGACCGCGGTCCGCGGAAAGATACCCAGTTTGCGGCAGGTGCGCGCCACGGAGACCAGCACCGAGAAGACTTCCCTTCCCTCCACCGTGGACAGCTGGTGGCGCACGTTCCGGTGCAGGACGGCGGTGTCGCGTATCTCCAGCTCGGCGCCGTTGTTGTGGGACGGCATGCCCGGGCATCTGAGGAAGGTGAACAGGTAGGGGGCGGCCTCCTCCAGATTGGTCCTGAACTTGTGGCCCTCCGGGTAGGATGAAGCTATCTCCAGGACGGCCCTCGCCAGGGAGTGGCACTCGGGGCTGCAGGCTGACTCCCTGCCCTTGACGGCCCGGTACAGGGAGAGCAGCCGGCAGTGGCAGGATATGTCGGATTTGCCGTTCCTGATGGCGTACTCTTCGGCCTCGCGCGGAGGTGCACCCAGCATCTCTGCCGTATGGGCAGCATGTCGTATATGATGTACCCGTCCGAGACGACCGGGACGCCCAGGATCCTCCCGAAATGTATGTCTAGGACGGCCGCCGCCCGGCTGGGGGCGGCCACGATATAGGTGGCGTCCCGGATGGTCGCCAGCCACACGTATCCCTGCCTGCCGTTCATCTGGATGGGGGACTCGTCCATATGGACGAACGGCGCCTCGGCCATATGGTCCAGGATCTCCCTGTATGTTCCCTCCAGCAGGTCCCGGATGGCCCTGCGCGCGTTCCAGACGGCGTTCTGCGATATGGCAAACCCATACAGCGCCTCGAAAAAGTAGGATATGGTCCGGTCGGTGCACCTCCTGGAATAATACTCCTCGATGAACCCCAGAACCCCTGGCCCAAACGACGTCCCCAGGATGGCGGGCGCCGCCGCGGTAGTGATCCCGCCGCACCTCTTGCAGGATCCCCTCCTCATCACGTACGCTATACACTCCACTGTCATGGAGTTGCCGCCGGCAAAATCATAGACCATCTTGACGGCCGGTGGCATCTTCCTGAGGTGGCCGCGCCCGCATGTGCCGCACCTGTAGACCCGCAGCACGACCGTCCGGTCCGCCTTGTTCTTATGGGAGGCGCCCGCATGTCCGGCCGGCGGCCCCCTGCGGGACGGCCCATCATCCGCCTTCCCGCCATCGCCGCCATCATAATCGCCATCGTCATCCGGTTCAGGTCCGTCTCCGTCGACATAGCCATCCTCCGCCATCTTCTTCCGGAAGGCGGCGCGTCTCTCGTTGTACAGCGAGCCGGAGGATGGCGGGGCGTGGGCGTTCTCGTACTCTTGGCGATCTCCAGTCTCAGCCGGTCGTTTTCCGCCTCGAGTGCTGCAACCCTCCCGCCAAACGTGGCCTCGAGCCGGGACACCATCTGTGCAGGTCCCTGTTCTCTACCGACAACCTGGCCAACTCCTCGCGCAGGGGGGTAGTCTATAACTTGCGGCTCACCCTGGTTTGCGGGTATTGTGATCAATAAACCTATGGCCCGGCTAGGCATCCGAATTGGCCGCTTTGGGGACCTGAGTGCATACGGAATCTCCGCAGACAGCGTTTCATAATTCGTGACCTAACGCGACTTGGACAGCCCGGCCGCCATACATATCCCGGAGCCGCCGGCACACGCCAACATACGGTGCTGCGGCCATCGGCGGTCCGCATTCTGGGGTAGTGTGCGGACGGTCCAAGCAGCTTCAAAAAGCAAAACGGTTACCACAAAACGCCGCCGAATGGCCGTCGTACACCTGTCTGGATCGACTTTTGAGGCCAGATTTGAGGCATTTAGATCAATCACCCGGCATTGCGGGAGGAACCCGTTTTCGTAGTAGATATATAGTGCTCCCACTTCCCAGCGGCCGTGAAAACCGCACCGCTCATGGCGGCCGCCGCAGCTGCGGCGGCACTGATGGCCTTGGGCGGCGCCTTGCTGGCCGAGGCTCACAATGGTGGTATTTCCTACTACAACATCACTGTTAACATACAGGAGTATTATGTAGTCGAATACGACAGCTTTGACCTTGTACGCATGAAAGTGTGGATTGAGAATCTGGACGTTCAGTTGGACACCCCTCACTTCTGTTTGGGCTCGAATAGCAGTTGGAGTTGCCACGCTACATATGCGGATGTGCGCGGGAGAGGCGGAGACGTCTCGGTCGACGACTGCGTCTCAAAGAACAAGTTTGACACTATAAACACGGGCGACACCGGCGAGACGGACATCTGTTTCATGATCGGAAAGCAGTTTGAGCCTGACGCTCTGTCTGTTTACGAAGGCATCAACGACTCCCACATCAATACCAGTAACGGCAGCTGCGGTTCGACCCGTGCTAACCACTTGTCTCATACGTGTGGTTCCAAACAAGTTATACCGTTCCATGATGAGTCGGTGACTTGCTTTGTTAACGAGCCTGACTTTTGCAACCAGAATAACATTCAACCGATAGACGGCTCGTTCACCCCTCAACCCGGGCCCGAACGCGAACCGCCCACCCTGCTATACACGCTGTACAACAACGGCACCGGCACGCTGACGCTCGTCTTTAGCGATCTGGTGGTGGCCAGCGACCCCGACCGCATAGGGCTGATACACGACATTGACGCATTCATAAAGGATGGAGAGGCGCCCGGCTTGGGCGAGGCGGAGCTGAACACTGTAGACAACAAGCAGCAGAGTGCGATACTGGCGTTCACGCTGCCGGATATGATGCGGCTGGACGTGGCCGAGTTGCTCCGGACCCACGGCGACTTGGCCTTGTATATAGACACGCGGGCCATATACGCGGCCGAGGGCTTTGTGGACATAACCAGCCCCGACAACTCCCCGATACTTGAGCCGAATATTATAGTCGTGAGATGACCAAAGTACACACTCAACCCCCTCACAACCCGCTTGAGGCTGGGTGCTCAACAATAGTCAAGATCATATGTGCATGCCGATCCCAACCACACATTGAGTGAGGCCGAAGCACGCAAGGCGGCATACGGAAGGCAGGTACTCCTGCTGAGGGAGACCTGCAAAAGGTGCATGGAGAGATAGCGGAGTGCCGCAGCATCATCCAGGAGAGGGATGACGAGATGGCGGATCTGAAGAACGACATCGTACGTCTCACGGGCGAGATAAACGCCCTGAACTAGACCATACGCCGCATTGTAAATGAGGGCGGCAATGGCGGGCTCCTCAGGCGGTATGAGAATCCCAACACCACCGGAGATACGGCATGGAACGGCAGCCGAAAGAAGCTGCGCGACGAGGAGGAACAGCACGCTGCAGCCCTACAGGGCAAGACCATTCCCCCAAAGACGATGGGCCCGCCGGCGGGCCACCCCGGACACCGGCGCACCTTCGGCGGACCGGTCACACATCATGGCACGCCGCTGTGTGCGGTCTGCGGCACGGTGTGTTCCGTCGTGCCCCTGTTAGCCAGTTTCATAATTCGATGGCGTCCCTTATGGGCCCGTTGCCGCGGCCGGGCAGACCCGGCCCGCATCGCGCGCCATGAGGCGGTTTGTGC
>JAGWAW010000096.1 GCA_021296165.1 Nitrosopumilaceae archaeon
CGCCAACCGGCAGAATGCTAGCGAGAGCGGCCCCAAACTGCCCGATCAGTTACCCCCAACATTTGGAATATGAGCGTCCAAGGTTTCACACTATACGCGGGAAGAAACGTAATGTTTTTTATGATTCTGATGACAAGAAAATCACCCTGAGGCCGGAGGCACTCGTGTTTCTGCACAACTATCACGCCCCATTACTCAAAATGATCTTTTTGGAATGGACAATCTTTCTGGAAAAGGCGAATCCCATGATGCCAAAGTTATCAGCCAAGATAGCACGGAATATGGATGACAGCGGCAGGGCGCCCACGAATAAGCAGAAGCGAATGCTGAGCGCGTGTGAAGAGTCAAAAAAATGCTTTTACTGCGACAAAAGCACAGAAGGCGACAA
Source organism: Nitrosopumilaceae archaeon (assembly GCA_021296165.1). Taxonomy (GTDB): domain Archaea; phylum Thermoproteota; class Nitrososphaeria; order Nitrososphaerales; family Nitrosopumilaceae; genus VYCS01. Next base: position 389 of record JAGWAW010000096.1, read on the forward strand.
TGTACAAACACACTACGACCCCTTCATACCGTGGTCGTTCCTACACGATACCGAGATCTGGAATCTGGTGGTGAGTTGCCAGACCTGCAACGCAAGCAAGAGCGACATGCTGGCTCCTGAAAGCTGCATGGTGAAACTACTTGCGCGCAACGAAAAGTACCCAAAATTGGTTAAGGATCTCGGCGGTGAGTGGAAAAACGAGATAAAACAATACGACGTGTGCGGACACTACGGGTTTGGGATGTGGGATGGTGCCAAAGATACAATACCACAACAGCAGCTGATCTGATCCCGGACGGTGCGGTACCTGCCATACCGGCGTGCAAAGGACAGTCTGCTGTATGATTTTACTCTACATTCGTTCCGGCGCCGGTATCCCCAGCACGCCCAGCGCGTCTGATATTACCCTGCAGAACGCCCCGGTCATGCACAACCGTGCATTCTCCAAATCCCCAGCCCCTATGACCTTGTAGGACTCGTAGAATGTGTTGAAGGCGACGGCCAGGTCGTGGCAGTAGCGGGCCACCACTTTGGGGGAGAGGTTGCGGTATGCGTCCCCCATCACAATGTTGTACATTCCCAGCAGTCTCAGCATGGCGCGCTCCTTGTCCTGCACCAGCACGGACATGTCGCCGGCGTAGTCGGGCTCGGAGGCGGCCCTCTCCAGTATGCGGCGGGCGCGCGCGTGCGAGTACTGCAGGTACGGCGCAGTGTCTCCCTCTAGGCGGGTAGATCTCTCCATGTCGAATGTGATGGCCCGGCCCAGATCCTGTCGGATCATCTCGTACCGGATGGCGCCGACGGCCACCGCCCGGGATATCGCATCTGCCATGTCCTCGCTCATATCGGGGTTTCTCTTGTAGGTCTCCTCGGCGGCCCTGTCCCGCAGCTTGCCATACATCTGGTCGGCGCCCACGTATATGCCCCGGCGCCCGGACATCTGCGAGCTGGCATGTGTCTGGACACCCAGCGTGCGGGCAGTGGCGGCGCTGATCGTCACCGCCTCGTATCCCAGATGTATATACTCCCCGCCACCGAACCGTCCCATTATGTCCGAGACCATCTTCTGCAGATCCGCCTGTCTGGAATCTATCACGGTAATGACACGGTCGGCCGCCTCGCGTTCCATGTGTTGGCCGCCCTCCAACACACTCTCATACAGCATGGTGCCGTCCGGCTGGGGGCCATACTTCTTGTACGTGAACGGGTCCTTCACCAGTCCCATCTTCCAGGCTGCGTAGGGTATGTCCTTGGCCATGTAGGTGGCCGTCCCGTTGCTCCGCACTATGACCTTGTCGCGTATGACCCAGCAGCCGGCGTTCTCACCCTCGCGGGCCAGCGTGGCAATTCCCATCTCCTTCATATTCCCAAAGGCCGTCTCCCACAGTCCAGATCTAACCACCTGCGACTCGTAGTTCAGCATGTCGTATCTGATGCCCAAATTCCAACAGGTCTCCAGCTGGTCGGCCAGCACCCGTCGGGTCACTTCGGAGGCCATCTTTGCCGACTCCGTATCCCCCCGTTCTATGTCGGCCAGTATCTCGCGGCTCCTCTCCTTAAGGCTCGGGTCTTCTCCGGCGCGTTCGGTCACCCCCACATATACGACGTCTCCGCAGTATGCGTCGAACTTCTTGCCCGGCGGCGGTTCTGTGTCATATCCAATCTGTGTGAATCCCAGCACTACATCGGCTACCTGCAGGCCCGAGTCGTCCACGTAGTTCAGCACAGTGACGCGATCACCGGCCTTGCCCAGTATCCTGGATATGGTGTCCCCTATGACCACGTTCCGGACATGCCCTATGTGCAGAGCCTTGTTGGGGTTGACGCTGGTGTGCTCCACCACGGTGGAACGACGCCCAAAACCTCCTCCGTACCCCTCCGACATGCACGACTCCATTATCCTGCCGGACAACACGTCCCAGTCGGCCCACACGTTCAGGTATCCGGAGGGATGCGCCTCCACGCTGGATACGAGGCCGCCGGGGCGGCACCCCTCTGCTATGCGTGCGGCAGCTTCGGCAGGCTTCATCTTCATGGATCCCGCCATCAGAAATGCTGCGTTGCTGCTGGCATCACCAAATCCTGGCCGCGCCGGCTCCACCGCGTACTCCAGGCGCGGCATCCCGGCTAGCGCCGTGTCTATCATGTCCCGGGTCGCCTCCAGCAGTGTCTCGTACGCCATCATGCGTCCCCCGCCAGCCGGGGTGCCAGCCGCTGAAGCGCCTCCACCACTCCGTCGCCGCCCGGAGACGTGGTCACCATGTCGGCAGACCTGGCCACCCGCTCCGGGGCGTTGGCCAGTGCCACGCTCAGGCCGGCCTCTCGAAACATGGGTATGTCGGTGCCGCTATCGCCTATGGCAATGGTGCGGGCCCGCTCGGCACCATGCTCAGCGTACATCTCTTGTAGGCCACGGCCCTTGTCTATGCCCCTGGAGTTGATATGTATGGCATATCCACTGTCGGATATGGTGACCTCCGGATGCATGGTCCGTACGATCTTGGCTGCCTCCTCAATATCAAAGGTGCGCTCCAACACCACCTCGGTCATTCTGGGGAGTACGGCCTTCTCCCGCATGCCGGGCACCTGCTCCTGCAACATATGGTATGCCTTCCGGCATGCCTCGATGTCACCCAGCAGCACATGCGAAGCCGGACCCGTTGTTATGCAGCCGCCATTCTCACCCACTGCAATTCCGCCGGTGCCCCCGAACACCGACAGCACGTACGCCTCCACCGAGGAGCGGCCGGTCACGTATACCACCCTGTGGCCCATCGCGGCCACGCTCCGGAGAGCCCCCAAGGCTCCCAGGTGTATGGTTCCGTTCCCGTTCTCGGTTATGGTGCCGTCTATGTCCACGGCCAGTGTCCACCGCATGGCCTGTCCCCGTAGCATCCGATAATTATTCTATGGCGCGGCCTAACACCATTATACCAAAATCTCCCGGCCACCATGTCCATGGGCATACCCGAACGGATAAAGGCCATCCAAGACGAGATGGCCCGCACCCAGATCAACAAGGCCACCGAGCACCACATCGGCCTGCTCAAGGCCAAGATTGCCAAGCTGAAGCGGGAGCAGGAGGAGCAGGCCACAAAAAAGTCGGGCATAAAGCAGGACGGCTTTGACGTGCGGCGCGCCGGTGACGCCACCGTGGTGCTCATCGGGCTGCCCAGCGTCGGCAAGTCCACCCTGCTGAACCGCCTCACCGGCGCCAACTCGGCGGTGGGAGCATTCCAGTTTACAACACTCACCGTGGTCCCTGGCATGATGGAGTACAGGGGCGCCCGTATTCAGGTTCTGGACCTGCCCGGAATAATAAAGGGGGCATCCTCAGGCCGGGGCCTGGGAAAGCGCATACTCTCGGTGGCCCGGAGCGCCGACCTGGTGCTCTTGGTACTGGACGTCTTCCAGCCGTATCACCAGGACGTGCTGGTGCAGGAGCTGGGAAATATGGGGATACGTCTCAACACACTGCCACCCAACATCACCATCGAGAGAGCCGGATCTGGAGGGATAGCGGTGGCCCGGCTGGTTGGCCCGACTGGCATCACCGACGGGCATATCCGGGACATGCTACACCTGTACGGGATAATGAATGCCCGGGTTGTCATGCGGGAGGATATCACCTCAGAGCAGCTGGCCGACCACTTGGCGGGCAACGCTGTGTATGCCAAGGCCATCACCATCCTGAACAAGACGGATCTGGTGGACGGGTCATTCGTAAAACAAGTGGCCGGGATCATCGGTACCGGATTCGTGGGGGTGTCGGCCGACTCGGGCTCCAACATAGGGATGCTTCGTGACACCATATACGAGCGTCTTAACTTTATCCGGATATACATGAGGCCCAAAGGGGGACCCACTGACTATGACGAGCCGCTCATAGCCCAGGATGGCGACACCGTTGAGGATGTGTGCAACAAACTTCACCGCGATATGAGGCGGCAGTTCCGGTACGGGCTTGTCTGGGGGAGCAGCGTCAAGTTCGGCGGCCAGCGGGTGGGCATCTCACACGTGCTACATGACGAGGACGTCCTGACAATAATAAAGCGGCGATGATGTCAGTACAGCAGACTGGTGAGGCGTATCTGCTCCTCGGCAGTTATTGCCCCCTTGGCGGCCAGCGCCTCTACTAGTTCCTTCAACAGATCCCTGTGCCGCGCCAACTCTCCGGCCTCACCGGCCTCACCGGGGGGTCCGGGTGGTCCCCGAATGCCCTTCTCACCAGACGGTCCTTGGTGCCCCTGCTCCCCGGCGGGGCCTTGCGGCCCTGCAGGCCCGGGCGGGCCTGACGTGCCCCGTTCTCCTTGTAGTCCCTGCGGTCCCTGCGGCCCCTTAATGCCCTGCTCCCCTGGTGGTCCCTGTGACCCTGCGGTCCCTTTGGGTCCCTGGACTCCGGCCGGTCCCTGCTCCCCGGCAGGTCCCTTCTCCCCCTTCTCTCCAGGCTGACCGGGAAGCCCCACCGGTCCCTTCTCTCCGGGCAGTCCCGGCGGGCCAGTTATGCCCTTATCGCCCTGTGGTCCCTGCTCTCCAGTTGGTCCACGAGCTCCTGTCACACCCTTGTCTCCGGTCGGCCCCTTCTCCCCGGTCGGCCCCTTCTCCCCCTTCTCCCCGGTCAGCCCCCGCTCTCCAGTAGGTCCCTTGGACCCACGCGTACCCTGCGGTCCCTGTTCTCCAATGATACCTCTCTCTCCGAGAGGGCCGGTCACACCACGAGCCCCCGTCGGGCCCTTATCGCCGACAGGTCCAAGAGGACCCTTGTCCCCCTTATCGCCAGCGGCTCCAATCGGGCCCTTATCGCCAGGCGGCCCACGGTATCCGCGCTCGCCCTTATCGCCAGCGGGTCCCTTGTCGCCCGTTTGCCCCTTCTCGCCGCGATCCCCCGGTTGGCCTACTGGTCCCCTGTCGCCCGTAGCTCCCTTCTCTCCGGGAAGGCCCGGAGGTCCGGCCGGTCCCCGCGTACCCTGCGGCCCCCGCTCGCCCATCGGTCCGGAGGGTCCCGCGGGCCCATGCGGCCCCCGCTCGCCCATCGGTCCGGAGGGTCCATGCGGCCCCCGCTCGCCCATCGGTCCGGAGGGTCCTACCGGCCCCATCGGCCCAACAGGACCTCTGGGTCCTGCGGCCCCCGGCTGTCCTATGGACCCTGCAGATCCCTGCTCCGGATATGGGTCTGGCTGTTCCGGTCCAGGCTGGGACGGCACCGCGCGTGGAGATCCCACCAGGGTGTCGTCCGTTGCCCGCTCCGTGGGGGATTCTGCCTTGGGTCGCCCGCTCCGGGGATTTATCTCAAATATTGTGCACTCCTGCGTGAATAGATCGGCGGCTACCACCCACAGGGATTCCGCCGCGCTGGCCTCGTCGGGCACGGGATTCTCTGCGGTGCCCAGCGTCTCGCTGAACGTGCCGTCGGTGACCCTCAAATGGAACGTATCTTCCCAGATGGGCTTGTATCGTCTGCTTCTGGCGGCATCCTCGTCAAGACGGTCCCTGTATATGGACAACCTTATCTCATATACGCCGTTTTTGGAGAACGGCGCCCTGCCAGACACGGTAATACTGCGGGGCGCAAACATGATGGCCGTACTCAACCTGTACTATTTTACTCTTGTTTGGTTGGGTGCTGAAAGCGCTGCCAGGGGGCGCCGCGAGGTTGTCTCATACACGGATTTTCATTCGAGTGCTACACCCGCCTAGGATCTGGACGGCGCCGGACCGTATCTCTCGCTTCTGAGGGCTCGTGCGGCCCGCCGCGGCGCCTCGGGGTTCAGGGTGGCTTGTTTGCGTTATCTCTTATAGTATTGATACTATTGATACTATTATAGTGTATTTGATATTCCAAACCGCCGAACACATACCATGAAAGTACGAGAAATGCTCGTGGAACTGTACCGCAAGGCCAGGACCGACGTCAGGTACAAGCCCCAGCCGTACGCCCGGTGGGATGCTGAGTACGCCCGGAATCTCTCCGCGTCGTTTGGAGTCAAGATAACACTGCGCGCCGGCCGCTCCAAGCGGCGCGGCGGCACGCTCGCGATAATCACCGAGGCCGGCCGCCGCGCCGGGGAGCCGGCCACGGTCAGGTATGAGATCACCATATACGAAAACCAGCCCGGCAATCTGGAGCACGAGATCGCCCACTACATCCAGTTTGCGGTGTTCGGCAGGGAGTGCCTGATGGACCGGAAGAACTATTCCATAGAGGAGATAAGGGCAGAGTACACTGCTTACATACTGAGTATGATGACTGGCAACAACTCTCGTGAGGCCAGATCTGTGCCGTACATACGCCGGTACATGAGGGATGCTGGCGTCGACTCCCATTCCCTCATACCGGACCTAGAGGCCCGGGTGGCCGAGTTCCTGCGACATGGCATAATGCCTCCAAAGTACTCTCCCATAGTGCAGGCGCCCCGGTTCAGGTACGTCAGGTGTGGCAGGCGCCTGCGACACGTCTTTGAGATGGGTGGGAAGGGAGCTTTTCAATGCTTTCGGTGCGGCCAAGAGGTGCACGGCCTGCTGGTGCGCATGTATGGAGAGCCTGCTCCCATCGTGGCGTGACGGGCTTATTCTATTATTTTTGGATGTCCGCGGGACCGCCGCGCCACACGTACGATTTTTAACGGGCGTGGCCGTAAGCACGCATAATGGGTAAGGATTCCATGGATGCAGAGGCGGAGCACAAGGGCGATGGCGAGACGGGCGCGCATGATGAGACGCGGCCAGTGGCCAAGGTGGATGCGGCCGGGCTGCTGGCCAACCCTGACTACAACCGCCTCAAGCTGTACAAGAAGGGGGTCAACCTCATGGCAGACGAGAAGCTGGAGGATGCCTGCGAGGCGTTTGAACAGGCCCTGAGAATAGACCCCAACAGTGTTGACACACTGTTGAAGCTGGGATATGCCCGGTTCCACTTGGACCAGTACGCCGACGCGCTGAAGGCGTACGACCGCGTTCTGGAGATAGACGTAACCCATCCAGAAGCGTGGAACCTCAAGTCCTTGGTGGACTACGAACAGAAGAACTACTCCAAGGCACTGGATGCGGTGGAGAATGCCGTGGAATCGGATCCCAATTACGGGATGGCTTGGTACAACAAGGCGTGCTACCTGTCGTTGCTCAACCAGGTGCCCGACGCGCTGGAGGCGCTCAAGCGCTCCATAGAGATAGATGTAAAGAACGCCCGCAAGGCCGTCAAGGACCGTGACTTTGTCAACGTGCGCATAGAGGAGGGGTTCCAGCGGATAATAGAGGTGGTGGTGCTTGAGTCCGTCAGGCAGGGATATCACACTTTGGGCTCGATAGTTTGGACCACCTTCCTGAGCAAGGCTGACACCGAGGAGGCCCTAACCAAACTGCTGGAGAAGGGCCTCATCACCCGGCACGAGAAGCGCGAGGGGTTCCACCGCATACCCACGTACGACCTAGCCAAGACGCTGGCCGAGAGGGTTACCGTGGAGAAGAAGGGCTTTCTGGGGCTGACACGCAAGCGGGTGACCGGCTCGGTGCAGATCTTTCGCATGCTGGGCGAGTCGGTTCAGGTGGCCAAGGCGTCCATCGAGGGGGAGGATGTCAAGAACACTATATCGAGCCTGGGTGCCTTCATAGATCCCCAAAAGTGCGGCCCTGTAATGATAGAGCAGTTCTTCGAGGAGCACCGGGACATTAGGCTCTGGAAGGTGAGGCTGGAGCACCGGGGCAGGGAGTACCTGCTGGAGCACAAGGATCGGATGCTAGTCACATTGGAGAACATAGGCGTAGCGGTTACCCGCAAACTCCGCGACGACTACGACTATTCGGCCGACAGGTCCCAGTAGTTGGCGTCCGGCTGAGTCTCCACAGGCTTGTCTAGATCCCTCCACTCCTTGAACGATCTGACGTACAGCCGGGTTTGGTCCATCCCTGCAGTCCTGAGGGCATAGTATGCCAGCCCCGAGAGCGTTCCCACGCTGCCGCAGTATGTGATGATACGGGAATCGGATCTTATGCCCCTGTTCTCGAATATGCGGCGCATATCCTGCGGATCCCGGAGTATGCCGTCGCGGGAGGCCAGCATGCGGTACGGGATGTTCATGGCGCCAGGGATGTGGTGCTCCAGATAGTTGAGCCGCTCGCGGTTGTCCAGAAGGATGGTGTTGGGGCTAGGCGACTCCAAGTCGTTGTGCGTGGCCAGTATGTTGTCGTTCATTGCCGGATTGTAGGCGGCGACACTGGCATCGGGCACTGTGTCGTCAGTCTCCAATCCCAGCGACGACCACTGGCTGTATGTGTTCTCCAGCAGGGATACGGTGCGGTGGCCCATGTGCTCGAGGGTCCAGGCGACTCTGGAGGCCAGGGCCCCGAACGTGTCGTCGTATACTATAACATCTGTCTCCCGGTCTATGCCCAGCGAGCCGGCCAGTCTGGCCACCGTCTCTGGCGAGTCGTCCTTGAGCAGGGTACGCAGGGGCAGGTTCATGGCGGTGGGTATGTGGCCGGCCTTGTACTCGGCGGGCATCCGGACATCCACCACCGTGAGGCTCCTGTCGCGGATGCCGGATCTGACTGTGTCCACGTCCGAGGTGATTCGACTCACGCGGCGCACTCTCCCCTGCCGGTCTTGGTATGGTAGCTGGAGTCACTACCAAAGTCGGCGTAGAAGTCAGGATCCTCATCCATGGTGGGAGGGGTAGTCAGCGGGGACAGCATGTTGCGGATCTCCGGTACGGTGATGTCATCGCCACCCATCACTATCCGGTGTATCCAAGATTTGAGGTCGTCCCGCGGCTGTGCCCGCTCCCGGAATATCTCTATTATGCGGAGTATGACTGGAATGACGCGCTTGGCGGGGACGCGCAGTATGTTCTGACCAAGGACAGCATCTGCATCGGCGCGGCCTCCCAGTGAGAGCATGTACGAGGGGTACATGTCGCCACCCAGTCTGCCCCCGCCACCGTAGAATCCTATGGTGGCTATGCCGTGCTGTCCGCACGAGTTGGGGCAGCCGCTTATCTTTATGGACGAGGTGCGAAGGGCATCGTCGGCGTCTAGGTCACGCGACAGGAACTCTCTCTGGACCTCCTTGGCGAGGCGGTGGGAGTTGGTCAGGGCTAGGTTGCAGGATGTGGTCCCGGAGCACCCGATGGGGGTGGCCATGGTGAGCGCCCCGGACTTGGCCAGGCCCGACTCCAGCAGCCGGGAGTAGAGGGGTACGAGGTCGTCCTCGTGCACGTACCTCATGGCTATGTTCTGGTTGAACCCAACCCTGCCTGTCCCCTCGGAGGAGTATTCTTGGATTATGTCGGATAGAGTGCGCAGCTGCGTGGAGGTAATGTCGCCGGCCTCCAAGCCCACGAATACAGTGTGGTATCCATCCTGCTTTTGCGCGAATGTGTTGGATTTTAGCCAGCGGGCGTATCCGGCCGGCGTCTCGCCGGTGCGGTGTGATATATGGACACGTCCGGTTATCTCAGGTATGGGTGGCCCGACGGGCATCTTTACCACCACCGACTGGGTAGCCCGTACTAGGTCACGCTCCTTGAGGATCAGGTTGCGGAACTTGTCCCATCCCATCTGGTTGACCAAGTAGCGGAGGCGGTTTCGTGCCAAGTTCTTGCGGTTTCCCAAGCGGTCAAACAACCTGACCACGGCTATGGATGTGTACAGTATGTTCTCTTCTGGGGTAAAGTCCTCCAGCTGGTGCGCCACGTACGATTTGTTCCCCAGCCCGCCGCCCACGAACACGCGGAAGCCCCTCTGAGTGCGGCCGTCTACGGTTCTGGTCTGAGGTATCAGACCTATGTCGGCTATGCGGGCCATCCCGTGCTGCTCGCAGCACGAGTAGGTGAACTTGAACTTGCGGGGAAGGTTCTGGTTGAGGGGGTTCCGTATGAAGAACCGGGCTGTGGCCTGCGCGTACGGGGTGGCGTCAAAGGCCTCGGCGGGGCAGACACCGGCGGTGGGGCTGCACATCACGTTGCGGACGGCGTTGCCGCACGCCTCTCGGCTGGTGAGGCCCACCTCGGCCAACCCCCGGAGCACTTCGGAGACATCCTCTAGAACAACCCAGTGGAGCTGTATGCTCTCCCGGGTGGATATGTGGGCGCTGTTAATTGAAAATTGCTCGCTCAGGTAAGCGATCCTTTCCAGCTGGGCAGGATGCACTTGGCCGGCAGGTATCTTGATGCGTATCATGGCATAATCGGAGGTCATGCGGGTGCCGTATGCTCCGTGCTGGAGTCTGTACCGGCGGAACATGTCCTCGGGGTATGTTCCTTGGCGGAACTCCTTTACAGTCTGGGCAAAGGCGTCAGCTTCCTCCATGCGGGCAAGATCCATAACCGGCACAGGGGACTCGGGCCGGGCGTGGGTAGTTGGGGGGCGGCTCATGACGACACAATCCCTTCAAGTCCTTATAAAACTGTAATGAAGGCGGCGGTTATGGAATGGTTTGGCAAGACACGAACTTGGTTTTGCCGCAAACTTGCGACATGGAATCAATCAAAGAAATTGCACCCAAAGACTATTGTCGTCTGATGGATACATGGAGCCATGGTTAAATTATGGGATCGCTAAGAGATTTTGTTCTTAAGGACAATCTTGAAGTTGCGCGGCTCATAGTCGGTGTCTTTTAATAATTTTTGCGTATTTGCTAGCACAGCTGTGGCATTGATGTTTAAATTTAGGTACAAACCGTTGGCAAGCCACACTGGCCTATGTGATGATTTGCGGTAAATCTTAGCACACAGAGTGTCGCTTTGCGACTGTTCTTTGATATGCCCTTTTTTGGATAACCAAGAGGCCACTTCGGCCAGCACAGTGGCCCATCTCCCGAGTTCATTGGTTGGCGTTCCATCCGGGAACTGCATGGTGGCTGGATTGTGTTTATTCGTTATATCGCTTTCCAGATCTAATATTGGTACCAAGTCAGGAAGCGGAGTTGGTTGGACATGTTCAGTCGATCTTATGCGTAATTGAAATCAATACTTTTAATCAGAGAACATTTGGTTCCAAGCATGCCTCATAATCTTTCCCAGTCGCTCATATTCCAAATGTTGGGGGTAGCTGATCGGGCTGCGCACGCCGTCCCGCCAGCATTTCAGCGGTCGGTGGCAT
>JAGWAW010000097.1 GCA_021296165.1 Nitrosopumilaceae archaeon
CCATACATGTTCGAATTCGTATCACCGCCATGCAGTCGGCGACACCCCATTGATCACCAGGCATTACCGATACGCGGGGGTTTGGCGATGTGCCAAGATCATGCTTTCCAAACAGGCGAGGGGTTGAGTGTGTACGAAGCTGTATTGAAACAAACTATATAATGTTAGAAATGGTGTAATACTGCTGATGGTGGAGAGAGCCACAGAGGACGAGTACAGTAGCAACTGGCCATCCGTCGCCACCAAGCCCAGCGGGACGTTCGAGAGGGCAGGCGGCAAACTGATCTCGTTCACTCCCGCGATGATGCCGCCCCGGCTAAGGCTGGACAACCCCATTATCCGCAGGATAATAGAGGCTGAGAGAGCTCTGGCCGACCTGAATGCATTGGGATCCCGCCTTGTGAACCCCGAAATGATAACCAAGTCGTACATTACAAGGGAAGCGGCGGAGAGCTCTCGGATCAGCGGCATACCCGCGACCGCCGAGGACCTAATGCGGCACGAGGCGGCCAACCACACGGCTGCGTCAATAATGGCCGAGATGCGGATACAGGAGTCACTCAACTGTAGAGATGCCATACTGTACTGCATAGGAAAGATAAAGGATGGTGCAGACATCGACGTGGACCTTATTCGCGAGACACACAGCGTGTTAATGAAGGGGACGAACGCGAAGGGGGCGGGAAAGCTGCGGCGGACGCAGAAATTCAACCCCTCCGACGGCACGCCAGTGGGCGACGACATCGTGGTGCCGACGGCCTCAAAACACGTCCGGGAACTGCTACAGGACCTGTTAAAGTACGCGTCTGGAGCTGGAGAGGTATCTAGGCTGGTGCAGTGCGCCTTCATACAGTACCAGTTCGAGATCATCAGCCCGTTCAATACCGGGAACGGCAGGATGGCCAGGCTGCTAGCCCTCGCGTACCTGTATAAGTGGGGGCTAATCTCCGGATCATTCCTGTACCTGAGCTCATACTACGAGAGGAGACGTACCCACTACCAGCAAAAGATGGAGGGTATCAGAATGCGCAGCAGGTGGAGGGAGTGGTTGCTCTTCTTTCTGGACGCGGTGATCACCCAGTCCAGGGAGTCGGTGGTGGCCATAGAGAACCTAAGTGCCCTGCGCATAAGATACAAGAGCAGGCTGAAAAACCCCAACGCCCTGACCTTGGTGGACACACTGCTCTCCAACCCATACATCACCATATCAGGGGCCTCGGCGGCCTTGAACATAGGATATACCGCCGCCAAGAACGCAGTGGGAGATCTAATGACCCACAGTGTGCTGGACAGGGCAGACATGGCCCTGCGCAACAGGCTCTTTCGGGCCAGCGCCATAGTAGACGCGCAGAGGGGCCAAAGCCAGTGGGGCCCAGAGAGTGCATAGGAGATCATGCAGACCAAGTTCTGAATGGAAAACAAAAGGATTTTACGGACACTAATAGCTGTCTACGGATTCTCATTTTGAAACACGCCCTAGTCTCAAGCGCCGTCGAGCTGGCCCCGCCACAAAAATGGCGTAGCGGGCGTCCCAGCAGGCCGAACGGAGAGCATTTCAAAAGCAAAACGCGCCGTATGGCCAAGCCTGTCCGCCAGGTTAGGCTCGACATCGCCGACGGCGCCGGCCTGTGCTCATGTTGCGGAACATAACCACCTACGACACAGGTCCCCCATACCATCCGCTGGCGGCGCGTACGATACGCTGCCTACGTGCATGTACCATCCGCCTGCCCACCAGCCTCCAGCCGCATCCCGTAAGGAATTAAACAGGCCAATATGTCCACGGAGTGATGGAGTCGCTTGTGGATGCGCTGACCCACCGCATACTGCTGTTTGATGGTGCAATGGGCACGCAAATTCAAGACAGAGAGCCCGAACCCGGAGATTTCCCCGACAGCAAGGACGGCTTCAACGACGGGTTGGCCTTGACTCGTCCAGAATGGATTAGGGAGATCCACCGCAGATACTTGGACGCGGGGGCAGACTGCATAGAGACCAACTCGTTTGGCTCCAACACTATAAAGCTCAACGAGTACGGGTTCGGTAACCGAACTGCCCAGTTCAACAAAACCGTGGCAAGCCTAGCCCGGGAGGTCTGCAACGAGTATACCGACAGGCAGCGGTATGTGGTGGGCACGATGGGTCCCACCGGATACCTGCCCAGCACAAACGATCCTGATCTTGGACAGATACCGCTGGACCGGATATCGGACGCGTTCAGGCTGCAGACCGAAGGCCTGATATCTGGAGGGGTAGATGCCCTACTCATAGAGACCAGTCAAGACATACTGGAGGTAAAGCTGGCCATCGAGGGGGCTGGGCGCGGCATGCGCAACACGGGACGGGCAGTCCCGCTTATAGCAAACATTACCTTGGCACAGACCAGCACAATGCTTCTGGGCACTCCCGTGCAGGCTGCATACACCACCGTGTCTGGAATGGGAATTAACATGTTTGGCATAAACTGCTCCACCGGCCCGCAGGAGATGGAACCAGCCGTGAGATGGCTGAACGAGGAGGGACACCACCCCATCCTAGTTGTGCCAAACGCCGGCATTCCCGAGAACGACGGTGGCAGGGCCATCTATAAGATGAAGCCCGGAGAGATGGCATCCGCGCTGGAGGGCTTCTTGGATAAATACGAGAACGTTAGAATAGTAGGTGGCTGCTGCGGAACTGGACCCGACCACATCAGGGCCCTGCGAAGGACGGTGGATGCCCATACGCCCGACACGACGCAGAAAGCATAGGGACGCCCGTGCGTGCAAAAATACTCAGATGGTGTGTTCATACCAGCCTGGCCACCCCGGAACACATTTCAAAATTTATGCGGTGTTGCGATTTTGCTCAACACACAAGAGCCATAACATTCCGACGCACTGCCGCGCCGAATTTCCTGCGCATGTGGCGCGCCCAGCCAAACATGGGCTTGCGTGCCCGAACAAGCAACACACCACCTACACAACTTTTGGCGCAGTGATTGACACATAAGTGATGTCGGAAAGGCGCTTACACGCCTCCTAGTCACATGTTTCCATTCCTAAAAACGCTAGTCTTGCCACGGTGCTGTCGCATTCATGGCTGATTGGATATAGCGAACTAGGCGCAGTCATAACCGGGAGTTGCTTCCTAGGTTTGGTGGGCAATATTGCCCGGCATGAAACTCCATTGTGGCCAGCTGCCCGACATGGCCAAGTAAACCGCCCCTACTGTTGTTCGTCTTCGCAGATGACGGCCACATAGCACGCGCCTATGACAAGACAGGGAATCGTGGTTTCCAAGTCTTGATCTATATTTTACTGGTGTCAATTGCGCATGCAACAGCGCTCATTGCCACGCAAAAAAAAATAGTACGCACCTACATTGCCATTGGCCATAATTTGTGTTCTTTCCGCGCATAACAGGGTACGAACTCCCCCCGACAGCCACGACGCACCTGTAAAATACGAGTCAAAATATAGTCTTGGACTATGAGGCAGGCACGGATCGCCGTCGCACTTCCGCCTCTGTAAAAACCGGGGGGAGTTGGGGACGCGTGCCGCAATGCTGAATATACAGTTATTCCAAATGTAGGGAATTTATACAATTGAGATCATGTCGGCCTGATCTGCATAAATACCGAACACCCACTACCGTACCAATATCACATCCGTACGGGCCGTGGCGCGACCATGTCTGCATGGTGCAACTTCAGGTTAGAACACTACGGCTACCGCATGGGCTATCCGGCGGCATCGGCAAGGCGACCGTCACCGAAAAGATGTCCTGCCACCCCCGGCCGCCACCGTCCTTCTGGACCGTTCGCGGATCTTTGTGGAAGTGGGGGACGACCTCGCATGATCGTAGATGTCGTGCCTGTGTGTGGCGAGACGGGTGGCCGGCCAATTCCGAACAGATAGGTCACAAATATACCAAGATATGCCCGGCAGTATGTCATGACCACCCACACCCCATCCCACAAGATGGAGAGCGGAGCCCCGCGCCAACTCATCTCCGGCGGGCCGTCCGGACGCTTGAGCCGTCCTCCTCGGCATCCGTGTAGGCCTTTTCGATGTCGTACATCAAAAAAACAGGCTGCTGGAGTGACATGGAAATAGTCGTCCTGAGCACACGGGTGTTCCTTGCCATGATGATGCTCCGCATGGCCTGTTGGGTCGGGTAGTGTCATTTTGATCTTTTGCATTCACCTCGGGGCCGGGTCCCGCTGCCAATTGCGAATCAAATCTCCGTTTCCTCAATAGCGGTTCTCGGAGAGGAACTCATACAGGCCGGCATAGTCCCCCGGGGATGTCATCAGTACGTTTCCGGTGGAATCGTGAATCCTGCGTATGAACTCCCCAAACTCGTCGGAGTACGCCCCCATATCTATGCCAAGGAAGGCAGCCGCCTTCTGGTTTTTGGGAGACGGATACAGCACGATGGGTAGTATGTCGTATTTGGGCAGGCGGGTCACCATACCCTCCACCTGGCCCGGGCTCTGTATCACTTGGGTGATGAATCCCCTTGGGCATGCGCTCAGTTTAGTGGCCATCGCCGTATAGTCAGGTTCGGCCGGAATGGAGAGGTACAGATCCAGTCCCGGCGCCAACCGGTTCCGGAGCAGCCGCCGCACCACCCCACTGGGAACCTGGTTGGACGGAGGGACGTTCGGGGCAGGATCCCCTGCAACTACCAACATGCCCGAAAACCCCGCGTCCACAGCATCGCTCACGAACGCGTCGATGTCAGCGGAGTTCTTGTCCCGAACCCTCATGGTCAAGGTCATGGAGATATCCGGAACCGCGTCCCGGAGTCTCCGGCCCACCAGAATTGGAGATACGCGCTGCATCCCTAAGACGTTCTCGGTGACATGAATTCCTCCGCACACGTCCGACACGTCCCGGAGCCGCTCCACAAATCGTCCCGTCGCGCCGACCCCGCCGCCGTCCATCTTTGGCGGATTGGCCTCGTACAGCAGAACCATGCATGGGCGATGTGGTGGTCGAATAAATTTCTTGAAATGCTCGCGTTCTGGGATTATCATGGTCGATACGCCGGATTGTCTATGGATGTGAGCCGGCGCGGTGAAGTTGCCTCATGAACAGCCGCCGCGCAGTAGGAGTGCCAAGCTGTTTGTTGGTATAGTACTAGATATTTCCACATAATGGCTTAAACATGAAATTGCAGCCGCCAAAAACGGCGCGTATTCACTCCGCAACTACATCTACCCGCACCGGCGACCGTACGGCAAGCGCCCCAGACACCTGAAGGATGTCCATACCTGCTACCGGACTATGACGGCGGGCCTGCCGTATCAAACTATATAATTCCCTTATGCTTACACGCCATTCCCGTGGACTTGGACTTCATTCGGGATGCTTTGGCCTGTCCGCTCAATCCTGTCTTGGACGAGTCCGGATGGCGGCCCGCGGCGGTCCTACTGCTGATATGCGGCAGGGTACCCCATGTGATAATGACCGAAAAACCACAGCACATGCGCGTGCATGCCGGCGAGATATCCTTCCCCGGCGGGAGACCCGAGAGTGTGGATGCGGACCTGTGCGAGACTGCCCTGCGGGAGACCCGCGAGGAGATAGGACACAGTGCGGACCGACGCAGTATCGTGGGCCAGCTGGGGGCAGTTCATACCATGAACTCCCGGTTTGCCATCCTTCCCTTTGTGGCGGTGCAGGAGATCATACCCCCTATGCGAGCCAACGCAGAGGTGGAGGCGATTCTACGCATTCCGCTGAAACCGCTCCTAGAGACACTGGCCGCCGATACCCGGCGCGGCAAGGGCATGTTCACCCTACAGTACATGGACAAGACCATTTGGGGGGCGTCGGCGCGTATGCTGGAGCAGGTGAGCAGCCGACTGGCCGGGCGCCGGGCAGATATGCACTAGCCGAATCCACCGATCATGCGCATGAACGCCCACACGTTCCACGTTCCACCATGCCAGCTCGGAGCCCCGCTACAGGCCCACACGTATGCGTTTAGGCTCAGCGTGATGCCAGAAAATGCACAAAAAGCGCTTTTACAGCACTGGTCTGACAGTTTTTACAGA
>JAGWAW010000098.1:0-6442 GCA_021296165.1 Nitrosopumilaceae archaeon
ATATGGCCCGGCTGGCCGCAGGGGCGTGCGGCGGGCGGCCCGACGCGGTGCCCGATACCGAACCAGACGCGGTGCCCGATACCGAACCAGACGCGGTGCCCGGCGCCATAGATACGGCCGACATGGGCAAGTCTACGTCACTTGTACTGGTGAAACCGCATACCAATCCTGTGGCTGCGCGTGAGCAGCCTTCACATGATGTGCCCGATAGCCTCCCATATCACGGCAAACCCCCACCGACTGCTACGGCCTGAAGTCTAAAGGCCGTCTTGGCTGGATGGTGGGTCGGCATCACGGATCTGGACCTGAGGATGTACCCTGGACGGCCACAAAACAGTATAAAGCCGGAGGGTTGGCCGTATGCTATGACCCACCGGGTGGCAGTGCTGGATATGGACCTGTGCCAGCCGCGGAAGTGCGGCTTGGAGTGTATAAAGTACTGCCCTGTAAACAAGTCGGGTGCCGATTGCATCACCCTGGACCAGGACTCCGGAAAGGCCCGCATAGACGAGGACATCTGCAACGGTTGCGGCATATGCGTAAAGGTCTGCCCGTTTGACGCCATTACCATAGTGAACCTGGCCTCGGAGATGGAGACTGACCGCATCCACCAGTATGGGCCCAACTCGTTCCGCCTGTACCGCCTGCCAACCCCCAGAAGGGGCGAGGTGGTGGGGCTGCTGGGACGCAACGGGATGGGCAAGAGTACCGTGGTGAACATACTCTCGGGGAGTGTAGTCCCCAACTTGGGCGACTATGAGGCCGGGCCCGACTGGGACCGCATAATGGGACACTTTGCAGGAACGGAGCTGAAGCGGCACTTTGAGGAGATACGGGACGGCAACATCAGGTCATCGATAAAGCCGCAGCAGGTGCACCGGGTGGCCGATGCCTTTGGGGGGACGGGACGCCAACTGCTGGAGCGGTTCGACGAGCGGGGTGTCGCGGGGCAGATGATCCGGGACCTGGGCTTGGAGGCCGCCGTCGGGCGGCCACTGGGGGAGCTGAGCGGGGGGGAGCTGCAGCGACTCTCCATAGCGGCCGCGGCCTCCAAGGACGCGGACTTTTACTTCTTCGACGAGCCCTCCTCGTACAACGACGTCTTCCAGAGGGCCGGGGTGGCCCGGGTCATCCGAGGCTTGGCAGACATGGGCCGGAGCGTGATGGTCGTCGAGCACGACCTCACCCTGCTGGACTTTCTGAGCGACTACATCGAGGTGCTGTACGGGGAGCCGGCAGCCTATGGGATAGTCTCAGGCATACTCTCCACCAAGGTGGGAATCAACGTCTTCCTGGACGGATACCTGCCGCAGGAGAACGTCCGGTTCCGCGACAAGGGATTCACGTTCGCCGCCTCGACGTCGAACGACGACTTTACTCACGGGACGACGCTGGCCGAGTACCCCCGGCTGTACAAGTCGTACGAGTCCTTCTCGCTGGAGGTGGAGCCGGGCGCCGTGCGCCGGGGCGAGATTCTGGGCATAATGGGGGCCAACGCCCTGGGAAAGACGACCTTCCTGAAGATGCTGGCCGGCGTGGAGAAGCCCGACTCGGGGAGCGTGTCCTCGGACGTGCAGATATCCTACAAGCCCCAGTACCTGCAGGGGGACTCGGACGCGGAGGTGGCCGACGTTCTGGGCCGGGCCGCCGGTGGCGACATTGTGGGCAGCGAGGGAGAGGAGCGCATAGCCGCCCCTCTCCGGCTTCCCAGGCTGTACGACAAGCGGGTGCGGAACCTCTCCGGCGGCGAGCTCCAGAAGGTGGCCGTGGCCGCCTCGCTGCTGAGGGGGGCGGACCTGTACTGCCTGGACGAGCCCTCGGCATTCCTGGACGTGGAGGACCGCATAGCGGTGGCCAAGTTCGTCCAAAAGTTCGTCCGCTCGTTTGGCAAGTCCGCCGTCATAATAGACCACGACCTGCAGCTTATGGATCTGGTCTCAGACCGGCTGGCCATATTCGAGGGCGAGCCGGGGAGGGCAGGCCGGGCCACTGCCCCGCTGCCAAAGTCCGAGGCGATGAACCGCTTTCTGGGATCGCTGGGAATCACCTTCCGCCGGGACGAGAAGAGCATGCGGCCCCGTGTAAACAAGTACGACAGCCGACTGGACAAGGCTCAGAAGGGCCGTGGCCAGTTCTACTACTCATAATGGCCCGGTTTCTGAGGCGCGCCCTGGAGGGGGTGCTGGATGCCGACGAGCTGCAAATGGCCGTCTCGGCGTTCGATCAGATGGGGGACATAGCCGTGATACGGATACCCGAGTCCCTGTACGACCGCCGCCACGAAATCGGTGAGGCGCTACTCTCAAGCATCAAGGTCGTCCGGGGGGTGTTCTGTCAGATGTCGGACGTTTCGGGAGAGTACCGCACTAGGATCTTGGAGAGGATAGCGGGGGAGGGCGGCACCGTGACCGAGTATAGGGAGAACGGCTGCCGGTTCGTGATAGACGTGGAGAGGGTCTTCTTCACGCCGCGCCTCTCCACCGAGAGGGCCCGGGTGGCTGGGCTGGTGGAACCTGGCGATATCGTGCTGAACATGTTCGGCGGCGCGGGCCCGTACTCGATACAGGCTGCCAGGCGCACCCGCTGTACAGTATACAGCATAGACGCGAACCCCGAGGCCACCGCCCTGTGTGCCAGGAACGCGGGGCTCAACAGGCTGGCCGGAGAGGTGGTGGCCATCACCGGGGATGCCATGGGGTCGCGTGCTTTGGTACCGTGCGAGTGCAACCGCACCATAATGCCGCTGCCCGAGCGCTCCGCCGAGTTTGCCGCCGCGGCGGTGCGCGCCACAAAAGACGGCGGCACCATCCACTACTACTCCCACATACACGCCGACCGCAAGCAGGATGCCGCCGGCCTGGCCGGTGTCGAGGCGGTCGGGGCCATCCCCTGCAGCTCCGAGGTGCTGCGCACCCGGCTGGTCCGGGCCGTCGGACCCCGGTACTACCAGACAGTGGCCGATGTGCGCATATCCAAGTAGGCTCACGCGTCGGTTATGGATGCCGGGGAATGGCGGGTGGTGGCCATCGAGTACCCTATCCAGGCTATCACGCCCAGCAGGGCTCCCACGATCATCAGCATGGAGAGCTGCATGACTATGGGGCTCCACTCTGAGAGCATCAGGAGGTACGCGTACGCGAAGAAACCGCCTATGCACAGCACAAAGATCAGGATTCCGGCGGTCTTGCGCCCGTCCATCTTTACGCATTCCAGACTTGGATATTTAATCACTTGTAGACGTGAGGGTGTGTCCCACCAGAAATGCCCTGGAATGGCGGCCGCGGGTCACCAAACCTGTCCAGCGGAGTGGTATGGGGTCGTCCAAAAACGTACCAGAACTGCAATATTTATGTACATTACACCATATTTGTGAAACGCACGTCCACCCCCCACGCTGGCCGTTCCTACAGAACGGCGCGGTTAGGCCGCCGACGACTTTAGCTTGTACGGGGGCCACGATGAGTATATCTCCAGTATCTCGTCCATGTCGGAGGCAGGCAGGGCGCGGTCGTCGGACATCTGTGCGAATGACTCGATCTCATGTATGTCGACTACCGTGGGGAGCACCGAGCCCACCGCTCCTTGGGAGAGTATGAACTTGATTGCCAGCTCCGACATACTCAGACCGTTCCTCTCCGCTATGGGGAGCAGCTGCTCCACCTTCTTGAGTGCCTCTGCGCGCCACTCGGCCTTGCGGTCCCGGCGGTGGTCGTTCTTGGGTATCTTGGTGTCGGCGGTTATCTTGCCGGTCAGTATGCCCGAGGCATCCGGCACGCGCACCAGAATGGATACGTCCCTCTCGGCGGCCCTCTCCATCAGGGTGTTGCCGGGTGTCTGCTCCAGTATGTTGTAGACGGTCTGCACGGCGGTGACGCCGTCCCGGGACATGGCCTCCAGCCCCTCGTCCAGCCAGCCTATGGCCGGGCCCAGGGCCACCTGGAGGGCGCCCACCTTTCCCTCCCGCATGAGTCCGTTGAGGAACTCAAAGGACTCGTCGTCGCGGATGTGGCTCATCTTGGGGTTGTGCAGGCCGTACACGTCCACCCGGTCGGTACCCAGCCTCTCCAGCGACATCTCCAGCGCCTTCTGGGTAAACCGGGGATCAAAGCTCTGGGGGAGCTCGGCGTGGCCCACCTGCTCCACGCCGGAATAGTCGTATCCATACTTGGTGGATATTATGATGTCGTCCCGGACACCGCCCAGCGCCTTGCCTATGAGCCTCTCGCTCTTGCCCTTCCCGTACATGTCGGCCGTCTCGTACAGGGTGATACCCATGTCGTACGCCTTTTTGAGCATCCGTATGGCCTCCTCCTCGTCTATCCTCCTGCCCCACCAGTCCAGGGCGATGGTCCATGCCCCAAACCCGATCTCCGATACTTTGATGCCGCTCCTGCCCAGCCGGCGGTATTTCATGATGTTATGCTCCTGAACTGCTCCCTGATGTCGGCGGCCCGGGTGTCGTCCAGCACCGGCCTGCCTCCGTCTGCATCCCCATCCATCTCCAACCATGACTTGCATCCAGAGTACTCCGCCAGCACGGGTATGGATGCGGGGGGTGTCCGGAAGACCCTCAGGAGGACGGCCTTGAGCGGCCTCTGCGGCTCCCAGCCACGCCGTGCCTCCACGTACTCCCGGCTCCATATGTGGAGCGGCTCCAATCTCCGTACGGCGTCGGCCGATTCTACGTCGGCCTCCCCCACAACCTCGGCGTATGATGTTATGGTGTTGGTGCCGCGCGGCGGCCGCCCACGCTCCAAGTGCTGCCGGAACTCCTCCCGGACGTTATCGGGGGCCTGATGCTCCCAAGTGGGGTATAGCCAAAAGCGCCGCGCCTCAACGCGAAACCCCGAAGCGGTCTCCAGTATGCCACCCTTACGCAACAGGACACTTTGCTCGCCGGACTCCAAGGCGCTCACTACCGAGGACCATTCCTTGAGCATCGCCGCCATCTTCAGCCCATGCTGGCAATCATGGGAATAATATCCCTTTTGACGCACACCATCATGGGCGTGTCCGACTTTACGTATGCCGAGACGCCGGTGGCGCGCAGCTCCATTATGAGGTCTTGAAAGTCGGCTAGGTCGTCTGTCTCAAAGGCCAGCATGAAGTCGTGGTCGTCTAGCCCGAACGAGTAGGTGGTGTTCAGCGTGATGTCTGGGTGGCGGCGGCTGACGGCTATGTGCTCGTCCATCATCTGGCGCCTCCGCTCCTCGGGAAGCAGGTACCATTCCCGGGTCTTGGTGAACGGGTATACCACCGCGTATCTCTTGGGGGTATTGTCGGTCAGAAACGAGGGCGTCCTCTCCCCCGTGGAGTATACCGACGGCCGGGTGCGGGATACGTAGTTGAGCGAGGGCGTGATATACTTGCCGAATACGGTGGAGTAGAGCCGGGAGGCCACTTTCTGTATGTCCGATATGTTCGGGGAGCCGACCCACACCATAAAGTCGGCATCGGAGCGCAGCCCCAGCGTGGAGTATGTCCTGAATCGGACTCCTGTCTGATCCAGCACCTGCTTCACCTCGTTGGCGGACTCGGACTTGCCCATGTCGGCCAGCCACCGCCACTTGGGATCCACCTTGTAGAATGCATATCCAAAGTAGTATGACTCAGAGGCCACAGTGCGGGGAAGATCGGTGCCATATATTAACTACAATCTGCCCGGATCCGCTATCTGGCATCGCTGAGACCGGCCAGATTGGGGAGGTTGACCCCCGCTCCTCAAATAAGAAAAAATCCACCCCGAACTACTTTGACTTTCGGGCGGTGATCGCCAGCCAGTACACCAAGCCGGGCGCCAAGCCTACGATCAAGGGTATCCATACGGGCCATCCGTCTGTTACGTCTGACATGGTGTGCGCAGGCAGCCGTATGTATTTAAGTTTACCTGTGGCGGGACAGCGACAGCGTTTCATAATTCGCATTCCTCCCGGCCACAGGCCGGCATCGCGGACCTTCCCGAGCCGCCGAGCTGACCTGCCGAATTTAATGATCATGCCTAGAAGGAAGGACCGGACGACCAACCCCGCCCGGTACAACAAACCCAAGCGGTCGTCGGCCGAGCAGGACGCCAGGAGCGTGGCCTTGGGTAGGTCGCTCGTGATCAGGCTGGATCCTGACTGGGAGAGCCAGCTGGAGCAGATGAACCGCTCCAAGAGGGGGCGGCCGTTCGTATACCCGGACCTGCTTATGGGCGGCATCGCCTACCTACGGTACATGATCGGCAAGGGCGTCCGCGTGGTCCAGGGGGTCGCAGACAAGATGCTGGGCAGGGGCGTGAAGGGCCCTGACCATGTAACCATATGGAGGCGGACATGCGCCCAGGCCGTCTCCATAGAGGGCGACCGCATCACCATAAAGACGACCGACGACAGGGTGCACGTTCTGGTGGCCGACTCGACCGGCATAACCACCACCGGGAAGGGCAGGTGGATAGAGCTCA
>JAGWAW010000098.1:6530-6940 GCA_021296165.1 Nitrosopumilaceae archaeon
ACCTGCCGGGCATGCTGGACCAGGCCCTGGACAGGCTGGGCATCCCGCTGGAGGACCGGGGCGCAGATCCGGCGGTGTCGGCGGAGGTGAACGACTCCCCTGCCGACGAGAATGTGGTGGAGACGGTAACCGAGTACATGTGCGACTGCGGCTGCTGCAAGCCGGTGGCCAGGGAGCGGCGCGTCTCCAAAGTGAAGAAACCCCCAGTAGCTATAGTGCGCGGCGACGGCGGGTACGACTCCCGTGAGCATTCCCCCACTGCAGAAAGCGCGGCGTGCGTACTACCATACGCATACGTATCGACGCCAACTGCCTGGCCGGCGGCAAGGACAGGGCCCGGTCCGAGGCCGTCCTGGACCAGCTGGGCGGGGGATGCACCGCCGCGCGATTCGCCAGGATGGAGAAGGACG
>JAGWAW010000099.1 GCA_021296165.1 Nitrosopumilaceae archaeon
CATGGCGCGGCCCTCCCGGGTTGCCCCAAAAACTCTTTGTTGCCGATCGGTCTCCCTCCAGCGGGGTCCCCACCACCCCCGCCCCGGCCCGCCGGCCCGGAGGGTACGACGGCCCGCACGCGGGTGCGGCCCACCGGCAGGTTGCGGCCGCGTCCCGCCAACATGTGCCGGGGCAGAGGAATCCGGCTGTGCGACCCTGCCGGATCCGCCCAGCGGGTCACCCTGCCGGCCCAGACGCGCCATGCCGTAACCCCCTTTGATCACCCTACCCTTTGGAAACAACAAGGAAACCGTGGCCGAGACGGGCCGGTGGGCATACGGGCCGTACGACAGATACGTCGACGCGGTTGCCGCCACTATGCTGACCGCCGTCGAGGGGCCGGGCCTTCCGTGCCCCCTTCCGCCCTGCAGGGGCGGGCGTCAGAGACCAGGCTATTCCGCCGTGGCGGCGACCGTGGCCCTGAACGGGTACCGGTCCGGGACACAACATGCGACCCGCCGGCCCGGTATTTTGTCTTTGGCGGGGACAGCCGCACAGCAGCGGGCTCCCGGGACATTACGGGGAGCCGCGGCTCCTAAGCAATGATCTATGCTTTGCCATCAGCTGCCAATGCAGCGCGCCCTACCACCCTTGTGAGCAATCGCCGCTTCTGTTGCGCTTGAACTGTAGCCGACTGTTATCCGGATAGATCTTATCTCTCCTGAGGAAGGCATCATGTATCCACTCCTGAACTTCTGATGGGGAATCCGACCATTTGTACATGCGCGCATAAGAATCCCTGCCGCAATTGTCGGCCAGTCGTGGCGGCACCAAATTCTCATCGTACTTGTCCGTGTGATAGTTTGGGTGTGTTGGAAGCAGGATGCCCAGCAGGCCGCACCGGGGATTCGTCTCCGTATGCCTCAAACTCGACCCAATCTCCCAATCAACATGTTTACGCTGCCACGTGCATTCGCCAACAAGCACCACGGTCACCGTCGCGTCCGCGATAAAGTCCTCCCTGATTGTCCGGCGTATTGTCTCGGTCATTAGGTTTTCATCGTCAATGTCTTCATCGTGCACCGATTCGTCCACGATGTGTCCATCCATCATCCGCACAAACCTGTCCTTGTATTGCTGATCATCGTGGTAGAATGAAACGAACACCTTGTGCCTGCTTGTCATTGCGGCCACGGCGCGTCCCAAGTATTTATTCGGTTCTCACTAGCGCGGAATATTCTTCTGCTCGCTTCCAACCTGCTCCAGATCCGTCAGGTCCTCCACCTCCGCTGTCTCTGCCTGCATCCTGTTGCAGTTGCGCATGTCCGCCGAGACCCCGCAGGTCCCGCGAAACTCCATGCGCGCGGCCTCGTCCTCGAACGTCCCAAGGAGGCTCATCCGGTGCCACTTGGCCGTGAACGGCCGTACCACCTGGTTCAGTACTGGTATGATCGACTATGTCTGCCTGCACCATGCCCGCATTCAGCCGGATATTTGCCAAGCTGTACCTGGCGAACAGTTCCCGTATGACTACCAACTAGCTCTGCCAACCCTTGGAGCATTTGGTTGTACGGTTCTTTGCAAATGGCACGTATCTGTTGTCGGGTGGAGGATCTTTGTTGCGCCGCCGGAATGCCCGGTCTAACCATCCAGCCAGTGCTACCTTATCACCGGTCCAGCCATACAGATCCGCGAAGGATTGATCACCGCCCAGATTACAGGCAAGCCGCGGGGGCATCAGGCGCTGGGTATAATTTTTCTTCCCGTAGTCAGGATGTGACGGGAGCAGGATGCCCAGCAGGCCGCACCTGTGATTCTTGGCTGTGTCGGTCAGGCTGGCGCCGATCTCCCAATCCACGTACTTCCGTTGCCATGTGCAACATCCCACCAGCACGACCGCTACGGTCGCGTCGGCAATGAAGTCGTCGCGGATCTGCCGGCGGATCTCGGCAGTGTTCAGGTTCTTGTCAACGTCGCCGTCACCTACGGACCTGTCTACAATGCGGTCACCTAGCATGTTCACGAACTTGTCTTTGTAGTCCATGTCTTCGCTATGAAAGGACACAAACACCTTGTGCCGGCGCGTAACTGCCATTGCCGCTTGTCACAAGGAGTCGCATATAATGATGGCTACGGTGGTGGGCCAAGCCGGACATGATCATGTCACCCCACCACCCGAAACGCCCAACAACGGCAACGGCATCGAACAGACCATACGGCACACCATGTCAGGCCGCGCAACACACAACATATACTGCCCTACTGGACTGCCGCCAAAAACGCAAGAATCCTCCGGGCATATACGCCACGTGCACCATACACGGGTAGATTCCCGGGGACGTACTGGACGGCAGGCGCGATGCAAGCTCGTTCTCGTCGGGCATGCCCCCGCTCATATTAGACGGCAGGCACGCCGGCCATGCTTGGACCGACGGCCGGGGGAATCCGTCTACTCAATGAAAAAGATCAATAAACGATTCAGGTGGGGGGACGCTAACGCGTACATTTGGGTAAGCTGTATAAACAATAACGCACTTATGTGACAATCTACCATCTTTGGTCATGGTGGAGGGATGGGCCGTCGGGATCCGACGCATGACGCGAGGTCAGAACATATTAGAGAACACGACCATACTAAAGCGGGCTGGGTACGAATGGCTTCTGTGACTGCACCGTCGCCCTTTGGAATATACGTCATCTGGCACCCCAGGTATGAGGGGGGAGACGACATCGCCGCCCGGCTTTACCGCCATTTCGCCACTGGCCGCAATCGCAGTATTGCCGGCGGGACGGGAGTGCCCGTCCAGTACCGCCATGCCGATGCGCCCGGCGGCGACGCGCCGCTGCCCGTTGATTGGGGCCAAGCCACAAACATGGCCGTCGTGGTGCTGGTTGACAGTACCCTAGCGTGCGACCCGCCATGGGTACGGTATGTTCAGAATATCGTACGCGAGGCGACGTCCCGGAACGATAGCGCCCGCGTCTTCCCCGTCGTCACGGAGGCGGGTGGGCTAGATGTCTGCCAGGGAATACAGGCGCTGCGCTGGGACGACTGGGCCGGAAGCGGCAGCGAGCGCGAGGGGCGCCTAATCCGGGATCTGACGCACGAGTTCGTTAGGATGCTCCGACATCGCCCGGAAGCGGGGCATCCCGACGCCACAGGCAAAGCCGCGGATAATACCGAAGGCGTAAGGGTCTTCCTCAGCCACTCCACCAAGGATCCGCACGGCAAACGCATTGCAGAGGACATACGGGACTGGCTTCACAGACACAGTGTGATGTCGAGTTTCCTTGCACCACGGGATATACCGGCGGGAATGTCGTTTGGTACGGTTATCAGCGGATCCATACAGGACAGCGCCGTGGTGGTCATACACACAGACTCCTATTCCTCTAGGGAGTGGTGCAGGCGCGAGGTGATCGAGGCCAAGCGCGCGAACGTCCCGATGCTGGTGGTGGACTGTCTTGAGTTGGTCGACGAGAGATCTTTCCCATACCTTGGAAACGTGCCCGTCGTTAGAATGGACCCCGCAGCCAGAGACACAATTCCCGTAGTGGTGGGGCGGCTGCTTGACGAGGTATTCCAGCATATCCTCTGGCGGCGGGGCGTGGAGTGCTTATGCGAATCGCCTCGCGCCACCTTCATGGCCAAGCCGCCGGAGCTGCTCTCCATTGCGGCGCTGCCGGACGCAAGGGGAGAGGAGCGATTGGTCGTGTATCCAGACCCACCTCTGGGCACTGAGGAGCTGGATCTCTTCTCGGATGTGGGTCACAACCTGCGTCTGCTCAGCCTGAACCAGTGGCAGGTGGAGGTCGAGACGTGAAAGCGACAGGCGCCCGACCGCGACTGGTCGTCTCGATCTCGATATCGGAGAGCCCAGACATGCCCGTACTGGGCATGAGTGATCAGCACCTGCAGGATGCCATGTACGAGATTGCCACGCACCTTCTGGCCAACGGCGCCGACCTTGCGTATGGGGGGGATCTGCGGCCGGGGGGCTTCACGGAGCTGCTGTTTGAGCTGTTGTACCGCTACGGGGACGGCACGGGCGGAGGATGCAACGTAACCAACTACTTGGCTTGGCCTGTCCACATCGGCATGGCGGCCAATGATATAGACGAGACCGTCTCGTGGCTGAGGCACATCCGGCTCAGGCTCGTGGGAAGGGACGGGGGAGACATATCTGTCCGGAAGCGGCAGAGAATGACGTCGCGTCAGCCCGATGAGTGGGAGTGGCCGGAGGGGCTGACGGCCATGCGCAGGACGATGTGCTCTGAGACGGACGCGCGCGTGGCGCTTGGAGGGAGGGTGCAGGACTACAGCGGGAGGATGCCTGGTGTCGCCGAAGAGGTTCTGCTGTCGTTGGAGTCGCGCCGGCCGGTCTTCCTGCTCGGCGGCTTCGGCGGGTGTACAAGGGACATCGCAGAGACGCTGGGGCTGGTGGACAGGTGGGCCGGCTCCAGGCCGGCTTGGCCGGGCCGTGGCGAGCTGGAGCGCTACGGGGCAGAGGACCTGTGGAATGGACTGTCCCTTGAGGAGAACCGGGCCCTCGCAGGGTCACCGCACATGGGCCAGGCCGTGCCGCTGATACTGAGGGGCATCTGCAGACTGCGCACGGATAAACATCATAAAGGCCGGTACCGCAAGGAATAGCAATGCACAAGGTGTTCATAAGCTATCACCACAACGATCAGCCATACAAGGACAAACTGGTGGAATTTGCAGAAAAACATCGGATCTTCATTGATAAGTCCGTGGATACACAGGTGACATTCCAGATAATCTCAGCGCCGAGTCCATTCGGAAGAAGATTAGAGACGAATACCTCAGGGACTCTACGGTGACAATCGTTCTGGTCGGAACCGAGACCCGGCGCCGGAAACACATCGACTGGGAAATCCACTCAAGCATGTACGACGGTTCCGTCAACAGAAGGTCGGGTATCGTGGTGATTATGCTGCCAAGCGCGAATGACAACTCTATTTATGCGCCACACGGATGGGAAGAGCAGCGCCTCTACCCGAATACCAGATGGATGTCGATTGCCAGTAAGGTCGAGTTCGAGAGGCAGCACCCGTACATCCCAGACCGCTTGATAAGCAACATCATCAAGGATGATGTCAAGATATCGATTGTGTCGTGGGACAAGCTTAATGATCACATTCTTGGAAGCCTTGTCGAAATGGCGTTCAGAGACAGAGAGGACTGCAAATACGACCTGAGCCAGCCTATGAGACGCGCAAACTCATGATCTCTGCATAGCACCCCACCAATACCGTCTGGGGCGAGGCTGGCTCCAGCCAGAAGTTGAGTTCATGCCCTGCCATCTAGACCGGTAGTGCCACCTGAGGTTGATCGGGGCGTGGCGGCTGCGGGCCAGGTATGGCAGGCCCACCATATCTGGCGGTCCTCCCCTCGCCATCTTCTGTAACCTGAAACAGGTCGTTGGGCCTCAGCTGCTTCTCGTCGCCGGCTATTCACCAGCCTGTTGCCCCGTTGCAGGAAAGGCAGGGCCCTCTCGGCGGCCAGCTGGCTGGCCTCGTCCACTATGACCGGGTCGGATGTCGCATCCGGCAGGAAGACGCTGGAGACCATCTCGGGGATGCCAGCCAGCACTGAGCCGACTCAAGCGTGCTCCCGTACCGCTCCAGAAGATTCCTTACGGGCTTTACGTTCCTCCGCCTGCCCATAGTGGTGGACATTTAGATCCGCTCAATACCAGAACCAAATGCCGCGGCACAGCTCTTTGGCGACCGTCATTCCCGGATGTTTGCCCATGCGGGCCGGACGGCTGGCATGGCGGAGTGGGAGGGGCGGTGCTGGTGTGGAACATGGTCAGAAATGGGACCTCTGCGGCACGTCGGACCCGTCGGGACCGGCATCGGGTGTGAAATTGATCGGCATCATGGGCGCGCGTAGTACTGGCCAAAAAGAATGGAAAATCACGTGACGGACCGAAAAACATAGATCGCCCCTCCTCCCCCAGACCCCCATG
>JAGWAW010000100.1:0-5973 GCA_021296165.1 Nitrosopumilaceae archaeon
GCGCGTCCATTCGTATCTGCATTGTATGCGTTATGCTGCGGTGCGTGGGCGGTTCTACAACCATGGAGTCCGGCATGGGGACCGTATTATACGTGTAAAATTAAAACATTCTGGTTGGCAGCGGGGGTTTTTGTCGATTGTGAATATTCTCCTATGTACAAAGGCGGGACATCTGTGGACTGTCTAATCTACGTGGCCTGCCCCGGATTGTCCAAGTCACGTTAGGTCAGGAATTATGAAACGCCGTCTCCAGTTCCGAACACTTTTAAAACCAAATCCGGTTCCGGCCGTTCATGCAAAAGGAGGGGACTTGATATGGCAAAGTCGTTCTACGTCGCGTTCGAGACGCCAGAGGACCTGATCAACCCCATCTACGAGGCAGTCCGCGAGGGTGTCGCATCCGGCAAGGTCAAGAAGGGGACCAACGAGGTCACAAAGTCGGTGGAGCGCACCACCGCCAAACTGGTCGTCATAGCCGAGGATGTAGACCCGCCCGAGGTCGTGGCGCACCTCCCCCTGATATGCGACGAGCACCACACTCCGTATGCGTTTGTGCCCAGCCAGCAGGATCTGGGAAAGGCCTTGGGCTTGGAGACCAAATCGGCAGCGGCGGCCATCTTGGATGCCGGTGACGCGAAGCACATAGTGGATCAGGTCATAGAGTCGCTGGCAGCCGTCAGGAGCGACTCTCAATGAGCGCCGAGACCGATCAGGTAACCCCTGCCGAAGTCATACAGATAGTGGGGCGCACGGGCATAGCCGGCGAGGTCATACAGGTGAGGGTCCGAATACTGGACGGCAAGGACAAGGGGCGCATACTTACCAGGAATGTAAAGGGCTCGGTCCGTGTTCAGGAGACGCTGATGCTGCGGGAGACCGAACGGGAAGCCAAGAAGATAAAGTGATGAAACTATGAGCCTTTTGGTAAAGACCTGCAGCTTCTGCGACCGCCCCGTGGCCAAGGGGTCCGGTACCATGTTGGCCAAGAACGACGGCAGCATACTGTGGTTCTGTTCGGCAAAATGCAAGAAGAACGCCTTGGTGCTGAAGCGGGATCCCCGCAAGCTAAAGTGGACCAACAAGTACGTCAAGGGCGGCATCCGGCGGAGGGGCTGACACTGCCCGAGGAGACCCTCTTTATAGTAAAGCCCGACGCCGTGGCCAGGAGCCTGACCGGCCGCATCATAGCCCGGTTCGAGGCAAAGGGGTTTGAGATAACCCGGTTGGCGATGCTCCGCCTCACCAAAAGCCAGGCCGAGTCTTTCTATGCCGTACACAGGGACAAGCCGTTCTTCGACGAGCTGGTCTCGTTCATAACCTCCGGGCCGGTGGTGGCGTGTACCATCCGGGGAAACAATGCCGTCGCCACCACCAGAATAATGGTGGGGGCGACAAAGTCGTACGAGGCGGCGCCCGGCTCCATTCGCGGGGACCTGGGCCTGGGCCTCAGTGACAACGTTATACACGCCTCGGACTCGGCAGCGAGTTTCGAACACGAATCGGGTGTGGTGTTTCCGTGACTTGGCCATCCGTCAGCCCATAGTGGTGGTACTGGGGCACGTGGATTCGGGCAAGACCTCGCTGCTGGACAAGATCCGGGGCACCGGAGTGCAGGGCCGGGAGGCCGGCGGCATCACGCAGCACATAGGGGCCAGCTTCCTGCCCGCCGAGACGATACGTAAGGCCTGTGGGCGCCTGTACGACCGGCTCAAGTCCGACACCCGCATACCCGGCATACTGGTCATAGACACGCCCGGCCATGAGGTCTTCAAGAACCTCCGGAGCCGGGGGGGCTCGGCCGCCGACATAGCCATACTGGTGGTGGACTCGGCCCGCGGGCTCCAGCCCCAGACCACCGAGAGCCTGGACATACTCAAGGCCAGGAAGGTACCCTTCGTGGTAGCCCTCAACAAGTGCGACCAGATCTCCGGCTGGCGCGACACCCCCACCCCGTTCATATCCGAGGCCGTAAAGGCGCAGGACGATACGGTGCGCACCGAGCTGGACAACCGCATATACGGCGTGGTGGGGAGCCTCTCCGTACTGGGGTACCGCTCGGAGGCGTTCTACCGCGTCAAGGACTTCAAGTCCGAGGTCTCCATAATACCCATGTCGGCCCGCACCGGGGTGGGGATACCCGAGCTGCTCACGGTACTGGTGGCCCTCACCCAGCAGTACATGAGGGCCAGGCTGGAGCAGGAGGAGAAGGACCCCCGGGGGATAGTGCTGGAGGCCAACCACGAGACCGGGCTGGGGGACACGGTCAACATCATACTGATAGACGGCCGTATCAGCAAGGGCGACAGGGTAGTGATGGCCAAACGGGACGGCGTCATAGTGACCAGGCCCAAGGCCATCCTGCTCCCCAAGCCGCTGGACGAGATGCGAGACCCCCGGGACAAGTTCGCCGCCGTGGATGTGGTGGAGGCGGCCGCCGGCCTCAAACTGGCCTCGCCGGACCTGGACGGCGTGCTTCCGGGCACCACCATATACGTGGCCCGCACCAAAGAGGAGGCGGAGCGGTACGCCGCCGCCGTACGCGCCGAGCTGGAGGAGATGTTCATAGACACCCAGACCCGGGGGGTCACCCTCAAGTGCGACACCATAGGATCCCTGGAGGCGGTGGTGCAGATGCTCCGAGAGAGGGGCGTACTCATAGCCAAGGCGGACATCGGCCCGGTGAACCGCCGCGACGTGGTGGAGGCGCGCGCCGTAAAGGAGGGCGACCGGCGGCTGGGCGTGGTGCTGGCCTTCAACGTGAGGATGCTGCCCGACGCCGTCGAGGAGGCGGAGAACGGCCGGATCCGGATATTCCGGGAGAGGGTGATATACAAGCTGATAGACGACTACACAGAGTGGGTCCGGCAGGACATGCTGCATGAGGAGGACTCCGTATTCGCAGAGATCACGCCCTTGGCCAAGTTCACGTTCCTGAAGGGGTACGTATTCCGGAACAGCGACCCGGCCGTCTTCGGCGTGCGGGTGGACGCCGGGACCCTGCGCGCCAAGACCACGTTCATGAACCAGAAGGGGCGCCGGGTGGGTGTGGTGCATCAGATCCAGCACGAGGGTGAGACCATCGCCGAGGCGGTAGCCGGCCAGGAGGTGGCCTGCTCGGTCCGGGGCGTCACCATAGGGCGCCACATATTCGAGGAGGATGTATACTATACCCTGCCGTCGTCCCGGGAGGCGAAGAACCTGCAGGGGAGGTTTCTGGACAGGCTGACGGCCGAGCAGCGCGATGCACTGGATCATATAATTTTGGTCCAGCGGGAGAGGGACACCGCATACGCGTACTGATCGTATGATATTAGAGATCATACAATTCCAAAAGGGTGGACCCACGATGCCCAAAAGACGCGCCGACCGCATATGTGGGCGCTCCCGGCAGGCGCCGGCCGCACATGACGGGCTCCGCACGCCGCAGGGCCGGTACCGGGACACACGCGTCCACACGGAAATGTAATGGGTTTTGATCGATACATGCCTGCAGCCGATTTTTTGGCCGCTCGTGGCGTTCTGGCGCACGATTACTGCGGAGAGTGCTTTTTGCAGACCATGTGTATTCCCGGCGCCCCCACCATCCCGGTCAGCCGGTCGACGGGCTGGCCGTCGCGGAACATGATGAGGGTGGGAATGGACTGCACGCCGTACCGGGCCGGGATTATGCCGTTCTGGTCCACGTTCATCCGGGCGAACTGTACCGCTGGATACTTTTTGGAGAGACTCTCAAAGATCGGGTGCATCTGGCGGCACGGGCCGCACCACTCCGCCCAAAAATCGACCAGTGTCAGGCCTCTTGACACCCGGGCATCGAACGTCTGGTCGTCCATATCACATATCTCCGGCCGTCTCCTCATCATGTTTTGCATCTTCTCCCGCATGATCCGCTCTATCTCCGGGTCCGACATGGGCGCAGTGCGCCGCGTGCCATCATAAAAACCTCACAGGTCCATCAAAAACCGCATAGCCGTGCAGCCGTTTTGGGATATACTCATCTCGTGGTACGTGGGGGCCTTTATCTCCACCTTGAAGCGGTGCCGCCGCACATCCAGCAACTCCCCCTCAAGTTGGGCGCGCACCGTGTGCCGCCCGGCCTCATGCAGGTATGCGGCCTTGACTACGCGCACGGCAAACCCCTCGGTGACGGTCTGGTATATGATCTCCTCCAGCCAGCCGTACAGCATGTCGTGTATGGTGTCCGACTCCACCGAGACGCGGCGGATCTCGGCCGAGCTGACGCGTTCCCTGTCCAGCATTATGTCTATGGCGGCGTACGCGGCATCCTCCAAGGCACTATGCATGCCGTCGGCGCGGACCTCCACCAGGGCATCGGTCGCGTGATCCAGAAGGGTGTACGCCACAGCAATGGCACGCGTGTGGGGCGTTAAAGGTTGTTCGGGACCGGGGGTCCGGCAAGGCGCCCCCGCTGTCCTCGGGGCGCCCCGCGTTTTTAGTTTTAAATAAGGACCGGGGAGACTCATGTCATGAAGCGGAGTATGGTGGTGCTGGCTGCCTTGGCCGCGTTCGCCGTTCCGGCGGCCTTCGGCCACGGGCTGGGCGGCGATCAGGCTCCCGCCGTGAGCTTCGGCGACATGGAGGTCACGGTGCAGACCAACCTGAGCCCGTCGGACATCACGGCGGGGAACGTGAGCACGGCCGACATGCAGATACGGTTCTTCGACACGCTGACCAACCAGACGCTCCCCCAGGTGACCTACCGGGTCGAGATATACCAGGGAGGGGCGCTGCTGGCCAGGAACCTGTTCTACGACAACGACGGAGTACTGAACGTAGAGATAAGGCCCCGGGGCAACTGTATCCATACCGAGCCGTGGAGGTGCACCGACTACTATGGCTCTGAGCACATCAGCGCGCCGGGCGCCCTGTATGCAGAAGGCTCCCAGAGGACGGTGATCACCGGTCCCATATTCGAGAAGGGCGGCCTGTACAACATCCGTATCCACATAGAGGGGGCCACCAGCCCCAAGGCTCTTCTGGACGACGCCCTCTCGTACGACACCTTCGTGAGCGTGGCCCAGGACCAGTTCTTCACCATACAGACGGCCGACGCCGCCGAGTACCCGGCCGTGGTAAAGACATACTACGACGAGGTCAGAAACTTTGCGTTCAACGATGCGGACAACTCGATATACTTTGAGATGCCGTTCGACTGGGATCCCTCCTACGTGGAGCAAGTCTTTGTGGTGCACGAGGAGGTCCGGGTTCCCAAGGAGTTTGCGCCCTACTCGGCGGGAAAGCAGTTCACAGGATACGTGAACGGCGTGGAGCTGGGGGCCCGGGCCCTGATAAACGACCCGTACTCGTACTCGGACATGAACGTGATACACTTTCTGGTGACCAACAAGGATTTGGTGAACATCAACGCACATCTGGGCAGCTCCAACCACGACAACAAGCTCATGACCCTGCGGCTGGTCCCGCAGGAGGAGATCGTGACCAACACCCAGGAGTTCTATTTGGTGGACACGACGGCCTTTGAGCGGGTCCCCACCGACGTCGCCATCGAGTGGGAGGCGGCATACGGTGGCGGCGACACCATTCCCTTCAAGATAACGTTCCTGGACGAGTCAGAGCAGCTGATCAAGGACGTCCGGTACGGCTACTGGCTGATAGAGGACGAGCAGGTGCTGGCAGAGTACCATGGCGACGACGAGACCGGCCCGGGCATACTCGCCACCGAGGGCATAGACACGCAGCACGTGTACGTCCCCTCGTCGGGCCAGTACCGACTGGACATCATAGTGTATGGGACCGGCTTGGACTACGACCCGACCCACGCTGGCGTGGGAACGGCGCTGCTGGAGGTGGGCCCCTCCCGGGCAGGTGGGGCCACTCCGCCCGAGCCGGCTGCACAGGAGCCGGCCGTGCCTGACTGGGTCAGGACCAGCGCCGGGTGGTGGGCCGCCGGGGATATAGACGACGAGTCGTTCCTGCAGGCTCTCGCGTTCC
>JAGWAW010000100.1:6042-14599 GCA_021296165.1 Nitrosopumilaceae archaeon
GCGCCGGGTGGTGGGCCGCCGGGGATATAGACGACGAGTCGTTCCTGCAGGCTCTCGCGTTCCTGATCCGCGAGGGGATACTTGTGGTGGGTTAGGGTGGCCCGGGACATCAACGACATCATGCCCAAGGTGGAGGACATGCGATGGGGCGCCTTGTTGAACCGCCCCCCCACGAGCCGGAGGGTTCAGGACATGGACCGCATATTCCCCCACAACGGCCGGTGGCACACCGTGTTTGACGTGGACGATTCGGTGATAGTGGATGGCGTGGAGATCCGCAGGAAGGATCCCGACAGGTGGACCTGACGCCCCGGCGCGGCGCCAATGGATTTTCTGTTATGGCGTGCCGGGCCGTGTGTCTGTTTGGCCATAGTTTTGGACGCTCGGTTCTTTTGCATTCTGTTGGCGGGCAATTTGCAGCCAAACTGGTACGCGTCACGCTCGCAAATCCACTGGCAGTCTGCCACTACAAAGCACGTACTCAGCCCTTCTGATCTAGGCCTGATTTCGATATAATGGGATGTCTCGTCTTGCCAGCGGCGCCGAACGACATCAATTGACAGCATACGGCAGTGTGCGGCGCCGACGTGTACGGCGCGCCTAAAATTAGCGGAGGAGTTGAACTAAAAATCGGCCACATTTATATATTGGAACATGGTACATGGGCATATGTTCCGTACCGACGCCACACAGGCAGTCCTGTGTATGGCCCCCCACGGCAGCTGGATGGAATACTGG
Organism: Nitrosopumilaceae archaeon; assembly: GCA_021296165.1. Taxonomy (GTDB): domain Archaea; phylum Thermoproteota; class Nitrososphaeria; order Nitrososphaerales; family Nitrosopumilaceae; genus VYCS01. The sequence continues at coordinate 6,781 of JAGWAW010000100.1, forward strand.
TGGCCGAATCCTGAGATGGGTCTCACTTGGATGAAGACCAGTCCCGGACACACCTTTTGTGTTGGAATACACACGTGATGCATATGGCCGACATTGAAGACTGGAATATGGCCGGCTGGACGACCGCCGAGGACGGTGCCGGCGGCTTCTCGATCAGCCGCGACTCGAAGACCGTGTGCGCCCGTTGTGGCCAGCCGGGCCCTTGGTCCCTCCGCTCTCTGGTCAACGGCGAGCTGGCCCACCGGGACTATGCGGTGTGCAGGTGCGGCGAGATGTTGCACGCCGAGTTCGTCTGGCCGGACGCGCCACGGCCGGCTCTGAGCAGATGAGTGGCAGCCTTGACTCGCTTAGCGGCGAGATACTGCGATGCCGCGCCTGCCCCAGACTGTTCGAGTACATCCGGGAGATCGCCAAGACCAAGACTAGGAGGTTTGCAGACCAAGAGTACCACGGCCGTCCCGTGCCCGGGTTCGGAGACATAAACGCGCGGCTGCTGGTGGTTGGCCTGGCCCCGGCCGCCCACGGCGCCAACCGCACCGGCCGCATGTTCACCGGCGACTCGTCGGGGGACTGGCTGGCCCGCGTGATGCACAGGTACGGGTTCGCCTCCATCCCCACCAGCCTCTCGGCTGACGATGGCCTAGTGCTGCATGACGCGTACGTGACGGCGGCGGCGCGGTGCGCCCCTCCCGGAAACCGCCCAACCGCAGAAGAGTTGCACAACTGCTCGGACTACCTGAGGCGGGAGATGGCGCTGCTGCGGCATGTACGGGTGGTGCTGTGCTTGCCGTCTGCCGCATACTGGACGCGCGGCCCGGCAAGTTCGGCCACTCCAGACTATATGAGCACGAGAATCTCCGCATACTGACGTCGTACCACCCATCCAGGCAGAACACGCAGACGGGCCGCCTCGCCTGGGACGAGTGGGACGGGGTTTTTGCCCGGGCCCGAGGACTGCTGGAGTGAGGGTAGCGCGCAGGCGGATGTGAAGCGCCGATAGCCCACGCAACAGGCGTCCACGGCCCGTCCGCATGGGATGGAACACCAGCATGCCTATCATGGACACCATCTGGCGCATGTGCCAGTCATACCTACAGGCAAGATCACCGAAGCGATGGGGGCGTCGCCGCGGTGGATCCGGCGCCTTTGCGCCAGGCCCCGGGACGCCGACCTGAAGGATGCCATGTATCCGATGTGTATGGACAGGCCAAGTAACGGCTTGCTCTGCAGGGCGCATTTGGCGGTCCTCACCTGCCGTCAGGCATCGCATCCGGGGGCAGCCGGGCTGGAAGAGGAGATGGGGGGGTCACCGGCGTCCACATATCCCATAATGCCATCCACGACATATTGAGGGGTGAGGACATGGCACGCACCGAACCCACGGAGGGCGGGAGGCGCAAATGGATGCGCCACGCGAACACGCACTCCAACTCGCTGTGGAGCACCGACTACAGGCAGCTGGATGACGGCAGGTGGTTCCTAAGCTATGAGGACAACGCCCCGCGTTTTGTGACCGGGTGGGATGTCTTTGAGCACGCAACCAGAGAACGCTCTGGCCGTGCTGGATAGGGCAGTCAGGAACCACGGAAAGCCCGCCTCCATCATATGGCGATACATCACGGCTCGTAGTTCTATGCAAACGAGGCCGAGGCCAGAGAGAGGGGAGAGTCGGGGTTTGAGAAGAGGTTGGTGGGTATGGACATACGCCAGATATTGGCGCGCGGCAGGCACTTTTAGACCAACGGCAAGCTGGAGAGACCCCGTGGCGAGATGCAGCGCAAGCTTTCAGAGTTTGAGGCGATACTCATGCGGACCAGCAACCCTATGGACCTGTTCATGGAGTGGTACAACTATGAGCGTCTGCACATGTCACCCTACTATGACGGGCGGGAGATCCCTTGGCAGGCATTTCAGAGAAAGATGCCTCCGGCGGGATCGGTAGTGGTGGACGAGCAGATCAAAGAGGAGTATGAGGTGAAATGACTGACGGGTATGTTTTGTGCCACTGTGATATGGCGGAGTGGAGACACACCTCTGGGTTATTGCGGCGAAGTCGCCAAACTACACGCCGCAAAGGGACACGCCGAGCTCTAATAGGAGGCAATGACGTGAACGCTGGGGTTATGCCGAGAGGCGAAACTACTTTTAGGATTCCACACAAGAAATTACAGACGGTAGAACTTATAACCAGTCGCTTGTTTTGGACATCATGCAAGCTGTGCGTGCTGCTATACCAATTCTGTATCGTTCGGCGCAGCTAGACGGTACGATTGTGGACTGTAACCGGTATTATGCCGCTAGACTGGGGTATAGCATGGACGAGGTCATTGGCTCAACCGTTATGGATCATTCTCCGGCTTCATGCCATGAAGAAATACGTGCCCTGATTGAATCGTGGAAAACAAAACCTGTATCGAACATCTCCAAGCGGACGTACCTGCTGACAAAAACTGGCGATACTATAAGCGTGTTCAGAAATTCTCGGCCGAGGATGGAAGGGGGACGGACAGTTGGAATAGATTCGGATCTAAGGGATGCCGCAGCAGTCAAGAACATTCAGGACATTTACAATATTGATGCCCGCGCCGATTATGAACATCCGCATATTTTGCGCAGATCAGTCGACTATATGGGTACGATAGTGGCGTGCAACCAATCTTACCTAGATGCGTTGGGCTACACAAAAGACGAGGTTATCGGGATCAGTCTTTACGAACATACCGCTCCAAGAAGCGTTGGCAACCTGCATGCAAACATGGAAAATTGGAGAGCAGGATACCGCGATGCGGCCAAAATATGGATGCGCAGAAAGGATGGGAGCGAATTTCTCGTACTCCTCACCTCCGCGGACGAGAAAGATAAAAATGGTCTTGTGGTAGGCAGAACGGTATCGCTTGAGATCATAGACTCATAACTGCCGGCGCCATCTGCTTGAGAAACTTTTTGTCCGACCACACTGCTATCATAGTTGCCAAGCCTAGGATTCCAAAAAACCGTATACCATCTATGAAAAGCGCCCACCAGCCCCGTCCTATCTTGAGCTTGTCAGGATGGTACGTGGCGCGGGGCTCTAATCCCGGCGGCTGGGAGAGGGGTAGTCCCACCTGGCGTAAGCGGCGAACCTGACATGGGGGGCTGTTACGGACTGCCACCATATTGCCTATGCGAACCTATGGTCATTATGGCATCCACTCCGTTGCACAGATGTTACAGTCATCACGCATATGTCACGCCCCGTCCCATCACACGTAATCGTTAGTCCCCTGGTACCGATATTCCTATAAGAAGGCCGCCAAACGTACCGTCGTGAAAGACGCGTGGCTGTTGCGTCCGTTTCGGGGGTAGGAGATGGAGCAGGTGCCAATAGAGGTAGACAGTGAGGTTCTAGATGATCTCAGGTCTGCAATACACGGCAAGGTAATGGAGCAAGAGTCTGTAAGGCTGCTTTACTCGCTGGACGGGAGCGCGTATCAGGTAGTTCCCGACGTGGTAGTAGTTCCCGAGGACCAGGAAGATGTGGTCCGAGCCGTGATAATCGCAGGCGAGGAAGGAATTCCAATCACGCCGCGCGGATGCGGCACCGGACTAGTTGGTGCCGCGCTGAACGTCGGTATCTGCTTGGACATGAAGAACCTCAACTCTATCAGCGTAAACGGCGATATTGCCACCGTGGAATCCGGCGTAACTAGGGGACGCCTCGACTCGGTGCTCGGCAAGCATGGAAAGATGCTCGGCCCCGACCCGTCGGTGGGAGGCTTCTGTTCGATCGGCGGTATGCTCGCAAACAACGCCGGCGGGAGAAGAAGTGTAAAGTACGGCAGCATGGTGGACAACACAGCAAGAGTCACACTGGTCGACGGGACCGGAAGGGTAATCACACTTCCCGAAGACAAGAGTGTAGGGCAGGACATTATGGAGCTAGTCGGTTCCATAGACAAGGATATGTTTCCGAAGGTGGCAAAGAACGCCTCGGGATACAGGCTGGACAGTATAGGATCCATTGAAGAGACCCACAAACTACTGATCGGATCCGAGGGGACGCTCGGGGTTATCCTCTCCGCAGATCTGAACATTCTGGACAATCCTAAAAACAAGATGCTCGTTGTGGTTGGATACGACTCTGCACATAGCGCAATGGCAAACTGCCCCCAAGTGGTGGGCACGGGCCCCTCGTCATGCGAGTTCATAGATCAGAGCATTCTTGCCCAGGCGGATCTGGACCTGGATCCTGGAATAGGGTGCATATTTCTGGTAGAATACGACGATGACATCTCAAAGCGCGCCCAGTTGCTGAGATCAGTCATAACTGGCACCATAGTCGCCGAGTCCGGCGACGAGAAGGATATGAACTGGTGGTGGGACCACAGAAACGCCGCACTCCACCACAGTCTGCTAGCGGTAGACAGGCACAAGCGAACGCCGCATATGATCGACGATGCAGCCGTGCCGTTGGATCGTATGGTCGAGATGCTTCAAGTGCTGGACAACATAAACAAAAAATATGACACAAGCATAATCACATTTGGACACGCGGGCAGCGGAAACATTCATGCCCGGCTGGAGATGGACAATACGAAGGTCGATGTCATCAAAAAGATCGCAAGTGAATACTGCAGGGAGATCAACAAACTTGGGGGCACCATAACCGCAGAACATGGGGACGGATTCGCATCTTCGGAGTTTATTGAGATGCAACATGGAAGTCAAAACTACGGCGCATTCAAGGCGGCAAAGACGTATTTTGATCCATATGGCATACTCAATCCAAATAAGAAGATCACCAGGGGGAGTACCATTGTAGAAAATCTCTCGGCGGTGCGCACCTTCCACGGAGGCAAGATGGCGCTATCCGAGGAAGCCTACTAACCCTGATTCGGCAAGAGGTCCGCCCGGATGCCGATGTAAATCTCAGGGAGCCGGAGCAGCCGGGTAAGACCCAAGCAGTTTGAGAAAGTCAGTTCGTCGCTCGATCTCCGAGATCATTTCCTGGACGTTGCCGTTCCGGCTGTGGCCCTCAAAATCAATAAAAAAGTTGTACTCCCAGGTGCCGGTTCTTCTGGGACGGGATGCCATGTTGGTTATGTTTATTCCATGTTCCAGGAAATGCACGAGTATGTCGTGCAGTGCCCCCGGCTCGTCCCGTACGGAGACCACCAGCGACGTCTTGTTGCGCTTGGCAGGATCCGCCATGTCCTTTGACATAAGAAAAAACCGGGTGTAGTTTCGCTGGTGGTCAGATATTTCCCGAAACATCACCGGAACGCCGTATATCTCAGAAGCTGCCTCGCTGGCTATGCAGACCGTATCCACCCGATTCAGATCCCTGACTATCTTGACGCTGTCTGCCGTACTGGACGCGGCCATCCGTCGCAGGCCGTGTGACTCTATGAACTCCCTACACTGTTCCAGCGCCTGAGGATGGGAGTATACCGTGTTTGCCTGGCCTATCTTACCCAGTCCTATCAGGCAGTGCCGGATAGGGTGGTAAACCTCCCCCGCCACAAGCAGCGGGGTGGATAACAGCAGGTCATAGGACTGCCCGACGACCCCCTCCAGCATATTTTCAATGGGAATTACCGCGTATTTGGACTCGCCGTCCTCTGCCATCCTTAGTGCCCCGCTAAATGTTTCAGCAGGCATGGTCGTGATGAGCTCGTTAAAGAATGACCTGGCGGCGCTCTCGCCGTATGCCCCCCTGGATCCCGGAAATGACACACGTGTCATCGAGGCTGCTCCAGAGCAGAAATTCGACATGTTCTCAATGTAGATGTCTTGCAGCCGGCGATCCGTAAAGGCTCGACCGACCGAACTGGCTCGGACGGCCCGGGGCGGCCTCTCCTAATTGCCTCTGGTGCGTGTCGCATGCGCCGCCAATGTCGAGATGGACGCCGGGTACAGCCGTGCTGTGGCAGACAGGCACCGTAGCAGGCCAAGACTAGAGACATATTGCCTGTAGCAGCAAGTTCGATGGCATTATGCGTTGGTTATGTCTGTTGGTTATTAGGTTTCTGCGGTTTGTGTTGTTAATGGCATCTTCATACCGTCCGCCGGCCTGTACAGAGATCTAGATGGAGACGCGCCTCCTTCGGATACCATGTCTGACCCATGTCTGGGGCCGTAATAGTGCCATCTCCCGGTGTGGGGGATATTGGGGGCCGCTTAACGGCTAGATATTGAGGTGCCGCGCCTTCCCCCGGCCGTCCAAGTACGTCCAGGAGATAGCCAAGACCAAGACTGGGAGATTTGCAGACCAAGAGTACCACGGCCGTCCGTCCCCGTGTTCGGGGACGTAACCGCCCGCCTGCTGCTGGTTGGCCTGCCCCGGCCGCCCACGGCGCCAACCGCACCGGACGCATGTTCACTGGCTACTCGTCGGGGGACCAGCTGGCCCGTGCGCTGCATCGGCACGGGTTTGCCTCCGTCCCACCATCCTCTCAGCCGACGACGGTCTGGTGCGTCCCTCTTGGCAACCGCCCCACCGTAGAAGAGTTGCACAACTGCTCGGACTACCTGAGGCGGGAGATGGCGCTGCTGCGGCATGTACGGGTGGTGCTGTGCTTGCCGTCTGCCGCATACTGGACGCGCGGTCCGGCAAGTTCGGCCACTCCAGACTATATGAGCACGAGAATCTCCGCATACTGGTGTCGTACCACCCATCCCGACAGAACACGCAGACGGGCCGCCTCGCCTGGGACGAGTGGGACGGGGTTTTTGCCCGGGCCCGAGGACTGCTGGGGTAAGAGCCGCGCTCCGGCCGTAATGCGCAGGCGGCTGGCGCAGCAGCTACAGCCGGTCCACATGTTTGGGATGGAATACCAACACACCCATCATGGATGCCACTTGGCGCATATTCCAGTCCCGGGTGATCAGGGCGCAGCCATCCATCCTGCACTGGGCCAGTATGTGGACATCGCCGTTGTGCGCCATCTCGTACCGGCGTTCCAGCTCCTTGGCATGCGTCCTCAGGTCCTTCGGCGGGTCGGAGACCACTATGCGCCCCCTGCCGAACAGCTCCTCAAGGCTAGTCAAAACTACATCCTCTGACCACTTTCGGACGCGCCGCAGTTCGCGCAACACCGTCTCGCAGACGACAAGCCGTACTTGCTTGCCCCGGATGGCGCGCACCATTTTTCTACTGTGGGAGCGGTTCTCCAGTATGTCTATTATGACGTTCGTGTCCAACACGGTGGGCATCATCGCTAACTCTTACGCGTCCGATGCGTATAAGGATGCCGGTTCGTTCCATACGACGGAATGGTTGATTTTTGGCATTATTTGGTTTTAATTACCAATTAATGTCATTAGCTGCCATTCAAGTCAGATAATCGGCAGGCAGTACATATCACCGATCGATGTTGGCTACCAAAGCAGACCATTCTGCCGCACCCCCAAACCTGTCCAAGTCGCGGCTGGTGTGGCGGACGCGCAGGCACGGACGGATCTTGTAGCGGGATGCGGGGCAGTCGGCGGATGCGGACTAGGGTGGGAACTAGGCGGACACGGGGATATGAGGGTGGAATGCGCCCAACCCGCGGACAGCCTGCGCTGGGCCGGAGTGCGATGAGGCAGAACGCTCGGAGCCTCGCCGGTTTGAATGATCAACCCGTCGAATACGCCTGCATGCGACACCGATCGTGCAGGTTTGATGCCTCGCTTGTGGTACGTCACGGTTAGCGCCTGCCGCGCGCGGGGCTCGGCGGGGATGACCTGCCGAGGAGTGGGTGTTCGCATACTGTCCCGGGTTCTCTTGCAAAACGTGTTGATGCGTACAAGACCGCACGCCTGCCAGCATTAAACCATATTTTTATACCTCCATACC
>JAGWAW010000101.1 GCA_021296165.1 Nitrosopumilaceae archaeon
CCCGGGACGTCATGGGCAGGGCCGTATGGTGAGGCGGGGGCCGCGACGCGCGCGCCGCCGGGGCGGACGGGATGCCGCCCCGCGCGGTCCGGGTTCCGCATGGCGGCCGGGCTGTTCAGGTCGCGTTAGGCCGCGAATTATGAAACGCTGTCGTACTAAGAGTCATACTCAGGTCCACCCCTCAGACAGGCACGAATCATTCCACCATGGCCGTATCCTGAGCGTAAAAACCAAGCGGACACGAGAATGTACAAAAAGAGAAGAAAAAGACGCCTAGTCGTGTGCGTGGGGGTTTGCACCCGCGGTCAGCTTCACGTACGTGCCTGCCGCCTTGTCGTGTGCTTCCATGTTGGACTGGTCCACCTTTATGGCCTCGGGCGGGCAGACTGATACGCACGCCATGCAGTAGATGCAGTCGTGTTCCCGTATCGGGTCGGCCTTGTCTGTGTAGTCGGTGCGTTCCTCCTTTACGGCCTCACCTGAACCGTCAAAGGTCTGGCCCACCACGTCGGCGGCCGGAATGTCCTTCTCGGTGCGGTACCACTGGAAGACCTGAACTGGGCAGGCCTCTATGCAGGCTCCGTCGGCCACGCACGAGTCCCAGTCCACGGCCACCATGGTGCCGCTGACTCCCAGCGGGACATACTCTTCACCGCGGCTCTTGTAAGCCTCCTGTACCTCCTCGTTGGTGGCGCTTTCAGCATCAGCCCGGCCAGGCCCCCACATGAAGTGGAAGTTACCGTCCGAGTTCAGTATCTTGCCCGTGGGCTCCAAACCCTCGGGGAAGTTCTCCGGTATTGGCATGTGTTCCATAATCAGATATTAGTATTTAAAGCTAGGCAAAATTAGTCGAGACTAAACCCCTCAGACACCCATCCGCCGAGTGTCTCCACATGCCGGTCAGCGGACCGCCGGCGTCCCGCATGTCTTCGGATCCGGTGGGTCCGCCTGCCCGAAGAGGTGCTGCAGGTATTCTAGGGTAATGTGCGGCCTGCCGTTGACTGTGTCGAGGCAGTGCAGCTGGCCGTGGGCGCTGTCCACTATGCCCTCCAAGGCCCACGCGCCGTCGCGTATGTGCCATATGCCGTACGCGGCCGAGTCCCTGTCCCCGTACCCGTCGAAGGTAATGGCCTCGCCCACCCCCGTGTGCGTGCGGCCGTCCAAGTATGCCTTTAGCGTATAGGCGTCGGTTCGGCCGCTCTCCAAGACGGCCATTCCCAGAAGCCACACCGCGTCGTACTGCTGGTACGCGTACACGCTGGGGGGCCTCCCCAGATCCCAGGCCAGGCGCTCGCCCAAGGCCGCGCTTCGCTGGCCGCCGAGCGACACCGGCTGCGCGACGGTAAAGTCCGTGGCGGCGGCCGCGTCCAGCGGATGATCGTGCAGTAGGGTGTTGGCGTCGGCGCCGAACCACTGCACGGCGGCCAGGCCCCCATACCCGGCGGCGTCCCGTATCAGCTCGAAGGTCTCCTCGAACCCCACGTACAGCACCGCCACCCGGTCATATCCCAGCGCGTCCCCGGCCTCGGTGACCATACCATTCATGCGGGCCAGCCCCTCGTCGAACTCCCCGTACGTGTCATATACCACCACATCCGTGGCCTCGCCGCCCCGCGCTGCAAACCGCTCCACGGCAGATTCCAGAAGGTCGGTGACCCACGCGGAGTTGCGGCCCACCGGCACAACCAGTGTCTTGCCGCCCTCATACATGACATCTGCCAGTATGATACCGTGGTTTGTCTGGTTGGGGGTCATCCTGTACAGGTTGTCGCCGGGTATGGCGCTCTCCAGCGTGACCGAACAGCAGCTGAGCAGGAGCATGCCGCGGTCCGAGGAGAACTCGGAGACCTCGGCGCCGAACAGGTCTATTGAGGGGCCGGCCACCACCCTCACCCCCAGCGCGTCGAGATACTCTAGGGCAGGCATGACGGCCCCCGGATCCGTAAGGCTGTCCACATATACGGGCACCAGCCGCCACGCAGCTCCCCTCTCGGCCAGATGCTCGTTAAAGTCTGCCACGGCCAGCCTGGATGCTGCCATTATGTCCATGCCGTACCCGGACGCCCCGCCGCTTGTCGGCGCCACCACGCCGATGCGCACGTCCCCGTGCTCTGGAGTGCCGGCCGCGCGCGCGTCATCCCCGGCCGTCTCCAGCCCCCACGCGGATCCCGCAGAGACGGCGAGCAGCGCCGCTACCAGCAGCGGGACAACGTGCATGGCGTGGCAGTCGCGCGCGTTCTTAAAGTATGTTACAGAGGCAGAAGGTGTCAAAAACCGATGACCTAGAACGGCTGTCAAAAAAAGTGACACGGAGTGGAAACGCAGGTCTGGAGCAATCCGTACGATTCCTGCGTGCGGAGTGGAAATGCAGGCCGGACGTCAGGCCACTCTTTTGGCAGTCCGTTTCAGGTCATCGGTGCTTTACACCCACAGGGTGGTGGTGCCCCGCAACACAATTAATGACAGGCGCACGGACTCGTCCCCGTGGACATAACCACCTGTGAGGCGTACGGTGGATCCAACATAGGATTGTACGCGGCAGCAGGCAACGACTACCTGCTGGTCCCCAGCGGCTTTACCCCCGAGAAGGCCGGGCGCCTGGCCGGCCTGCTGGGGGTGGAGTGGCATGCCGTGTCCATGTGCGGGACCCGGCTGCTGGGCGCCATGTCTGTACATACCGACTCGGGCATGCTTCTCCCCAAGACCCTGATGGAATCCGAGTACGACATCCTGAAGCGCATCGGCGAGGTGCACATCATAGAGGCGCGGTACACGGCCCTGGGCAACCTGATATGCGCCAACGGCCACGGCGCCGTAGTGTCCCCCCTATTCAGCGAGGCCGAGAGGCGCACCATACAGGACGCCCTGGGGGTGGAGGCGGTGCGTCTGGGCATAGCCGGCCTGGGGCAGAGCGGGGCGCTGGCGGCCACCAACGGTACCGGCACCATAGTCCACCCGCTGGCCGACGAGAACGACATACGTGACATATCCGAGGTGCTGGGGACGCGGGTGGAGCCGTCCACCATAAACAACGGGGTGCCCTTTGTCACGTCGGGGGTGCTGGCCAACGACCAGGCTGTATTGGCCGGCAGCCTGACCACCGGCCCGGAGATCATGATGCTGACCCGCGCCTTTATGGGATGATCGGCGCCCTACGGGACTAGCCGCCCCAGCACGCGGGGGTCGTCGGCCACATCCCGGTATCTGGCAGTCTGTTCGGTCCCGCTCTTCATGTCCCGCACTATCACCTCGCCCCGCTGCATCTCCCGGGGGGCCACTATGACGGCGACGTCGCAGTCACTGGCCGTCCCCATCTGCTTCTTGAGGGGGCGGCCCGCTATGTCCAGGCGCACCCTGGTGCCGGAGCGGCGGAGGGACGCGGCCAGCCGGGCGGCATCCCCAAAGACTTTGTCGTTGGCATACAGTACTGCTACCCGCGCCCCACCGGTTTTTGGGCGGGCCAGCGCCGTTACTATGCGCTCGACTCCCCCCGCCACGCCCGCGGCGCCCATCTGGCGGCCGAAGGCCCCCGGCAGCATGTCGTACCGGCCCCCGCCGGCCAGGGCCGAGGAGTCGTCGTTATGGCCGAACACCTCAAAGACCATCCCGGTGTAGTAGTCGAGGCCCCGGACCACGCCCAAGTCCACCTGGACGTTGCGTATGCCGGCGCCTCGCAGCGAGTCCACGATTTGTGTGATGTCATGCCAGGCGGGGCTGTCCCGCATGCGGGGATCCAGGTGTGGCTCCGCCTCGGAGGGAGATCCCCGCGTGCGGGCCGCCTCCAGTATATGACGCACCTTCCCGGGGTCATACCCGGAGAACTCCGATACGATGTCGTCGGGGTGCCGCTTCTGCAGCTTGTCGACGGCCCGCAGCATGTCGGGGACAGCCGAGGCATCATCCCCGAACGTCTCCCGAATGTGCGACTCCATCAGGGACCGGTGGCTGAGGCGTATGGTGACCGGCAGGGGCAGCGACTCGAAGAACCTGGCCGTAAACTCCACCAGTTCTGCATCCTGAGCGGGGTGGGGCCTGCCGTATATCTCGACGTCCCACTGGTGAAAGTATCTGTAGCGGTTCTTCTGCGGCTCATCATACCTGAATACGCCGCCAAAGCTGGACATCTTGGCCGGGAGGGGAGCCGATAGGTCGGCGGCCGCCAGCCGCGTGAGTCCCATGGTAAAGTCAAACCGCAGGCCCACCTCCCGGCCGCCCTTGTCCTTGAACTCGTATATCTCGTCGCGGATTGCCGGCCCCGACTTTGTCTCCAGGGTGCGGAGCAGCTCCAGGGGCGAGGGCCAGACCGGCTCGTAGTCGTATATGGCCGCCAGCCGCTCGAACCGCTCCCGGACATATGCGATTCCGTCCAGCTCGGCGCCGCGCACATCCTTCATGCCCCGGGGAAGTGTCATGTGGGCACGGCCGTCAATGGGGGATTTAGCGTTTTGTGGATGAGTAGACCTTGTCCAGAAATTTGAGAGAACCGCCCCACACTCAGGGCGTGGCCGACCGGGCCGACCTGAACCGGGAAGAGGTGTAGCACATTGCCACAGCCCGATCATGATATTTGATCATCGCCTAGAATGCTCCACGGGCGCTGTAACGATACAATCCAAGATCGGTGGGACCCATCCCGGCCCGACTTTGGCGGTAGATTGCCGTCAACGACGCGCTTGGCGCCTGCCGCAACGGCCCTACGCCATGATGCCCCGCCGCGTCCTCATATATCCTCCCCGGACAGAAAACCCCCCACCAGACCGGCAAACCTCTCCGGGTCCTGCACGTACGGGGTGTGGCCGCAGTCCTCCAGCCCCACGAACCGGCAGTCGGGGATGGCGGCTGCAAACTGGGCCGCGTACGATATCGGGATAATGGGATCGTCGTACCCCCACAGCAGCATGGTCGGGGCCTTTATGCTCTTGAGGTAAGGGGTCAGATCCCCCGCGTTCTTGAAGCAGAGCAGCGAGGACATGAACGCCATCTTTGCGTTGGGCCTCCTCATGTTTTCCATGAACGAGGAGACCAGCCTCAGGCTGGGATCCCTGCCGGACCCCTCCATCAGCCTGAGGGCATGGCCCACGCTGCCGGGCCGCGGGTACAGGGCCGCCATGATGTACGCGTCCAAGGCCGGGGTGGAGACCTTCAGAACACCCGCCGGCGACACCAGCACCAGCCTGGAAAGGCACTCTTGGTGTGTGGCGGCGAACATGGCGGCGACCTGGCCCCCCAGCGAGGCCCCCACTATGTGGGGCCGCTCTAGGCCCGTGGCCTCGATGAACCGCTTCAAAAAATCCACGAAGAGGCTTGGGGTGTAGTTGGCCACCGGCTTGTCGCTGAGGCCAGACCCTATCATGTCGGGCGCTATGACACGGTACGAGTCAGAGAGCATGCCGATTACCCCTCGCCATTTGTCGGCGTAGCCCCCCAGTCCGTGCAGCAGCAGCACGGCGCTGCCGGACCCCGCGTCCAGATACCTGATGCTGTTGCCGCCCACACTGACGCGCCTGTCCTGCATGTGTGGTGGTATCTGGGGCGGACAGGTTTAAAATTTAGCCCTACTCCCACATCCAATCGTATGCGATGCATCCACACTTGGGAGTTGGCTCACCATTTTATATATCTCATAGGCTGTTATTCATATTGGACCATTTAATATACATGGAAAGGCCGAACCACATCGACCCCACACATGAAAGTATCCGGATGCAAGATGCGCCATCCGGTTCGGACCGCCGCTCCCCAGACATATCCAGCCGCGCGTGCGGCGCGGCACTCCTAGCGGCGGAGCATCCGCGATGCATGCCCCATCACGGCCGGGCACCATACCGTGTGGACCGCACGAGATCTGGGAAACGTATACTGGAGTGGTCCCCTCTAATGGAGACCGATTTTCGCGACATTCTATTCACACCTATCGCCTCCTATATCAGGCATGAC
>JAGWAW010000102.1 GCA_021296165.1 Nitrosopumilaceae archaeon
CCATACATGTTCGAATTCGTATCACCGCCATGCAGTCGGCGACACCCCATTGATCACCAGGCATTACCGATACGCGGGAGTTTGGCGATATGCGAAGATCGTGCTTTTCAAACAGGCGAGGGGTTGAGTGTGTACCCGGCTGAAACCGGCTAGATTATTATTAGCAGCCGCGCCCCCACAACTTCATGAACGTGGAGTACGAAGAGTTTGAGAGCATAGAGGACCTCTTTATGTTCCTAGCCACGGCAGCGGCGCCGCTGAAGAACACCATGCCGGTAAACTCGTACAAGGGCCACACCATGTCCTTCATACCCCTGTCCCAGAACAACGAGAGATACCTGATGGTGTACGCAAAGGCCACCCTAGAGCCGGGGATATACGAATTCGACGTGTCCGCCAAGGCGTACCGCCAGGTGGGCTCCATAGAGAGGGCCGACAAGGTCTACTTTGTGGTTCTGACGCCAAAGCGCAACACCATCGCCGACAAGGCGCTGGAGAGCATCTAGAGTTTCTTTGTTTGTATTCTGGGGGCCGAGACTGAGCGGCTCTTGGAGTATTTGGCGATGATCTCGTCAGGGGTGCGCCCGTTGAAAAGGTCCTTGCAGAGCCCTCTCAGGTACCTCATTATGGCCCAAGTCCCCGCCTTGATTATACCATACATGAAGATCTTCATGGGCGGCCCGTACGTCTTGTTGCGCAGTATGATGGGTATGATGTCGTTTATCACCCGGAGGTTGTTCTCCCAGCACCTCCAGAACAGGGTGAACTGCGCCTCGTTCAGGTTGCCAAAGTGCATCGAGTTCTTCTCGCTAAAGTCTTGGTAGAGCAGTGGGGCCACCAGCCCCCTAAAGTTCATCGCCCTGAAGTCGTCTATCATGTCTATGGTGTACTGTATGTCCTCAGGGGTTTCGTCTGGCCACCCTATGATGATGGTGGCCGCCGGGAACCAGTGGTTCTTGTTCAGTATACTGGCACCCTCCCGCACCACGCTCCCCCACTCGTCGGTGGAGAATGGCCGGGTCTTGACCCCCAGATGCCTTTTGACCATCTTGGGTGACACAGTCTCTATCCCCAAGTTGGTGGCCAGCCACCTGCCCGTCTCGTGCTGGCGGTTGATGGTGGCTATCTGGTGCATAAGGTCTGGATCCGCAGCGACCGCCGAGAAGGTCATGTGAGTTGTCCCCACAAAGTTGGCGCCCATGTCCTTGAGGCCGCTCCACAGCTGGGTTATGGCGTCACGGTTGGGGACAAAGTCGCGGTTGTCGCAGCCATACAGCAGCATCTCGTCTGAGTGCAGCCATATCGAGTCAAAGCCATAGTCCAAGTTTATGCGGGCCTCCCTCTGGAGCCGCTCCACGGGAAGGTCCTTCTTGGAGCGCTTGTTTACGTCGCAAAAGTCGCAGCCCCGCCCGCAGCCCCGCATCGCCTCTATAAGCGAGTTTACGGTGGGGGATGTTATCTCTGGTATGTCCTGAATGTTTTTCACCATGCAGTGGAGCAGCTTGGGCGCGTCGGTCCCCTGCTCCAAATCATGGAATATGTCCAAGGCCATCTCGTCTGCCTCGCCGACCACCACCGTGTCGATGCCGTGTATGCGCATCCGCTCCTCCTTGGCCAGCTCCCAAGCCCCGTTGCCGCCCACCGCCACGTGAAAGTCGTACTTCTTCTTCAGCTGGATTATGTTGGCGCACATCTTCTTGAATTTCATCGCCACGTAGGACAGCTTCTCAGGAGACATGGTGGTGGTGACCGGAGCCATCCCCAGCGGATCCATGACGTTGATTCCCAGTACCTTGGTGTCAGGCCCCACGCACTTTTCCAGATAGTCCGGGTTGGCCACAAAGACGTCATTCCTATCGTACTCCTTCAGCAAGGCGCTCTCCACTCGCCGAAGGCCCACCTGCGCCACCTTGGCCTCCCCGGTGCGAGTGTCCGTCTCCACCGGCGGACAGAAGACCTTGTCGAAGACCCACTCGGGCAGCACCTCATACGGGCCGCACGCTATAAACCCGTACAGAAAGTTCCCGCGGTAGTTGGTCATAAGGCTCCTATCGGCGGTCAAGACGACGCGCTTGCCGGACATAATCAAGACTCCCCCAGGTTAGTATATATCGCTAACGGGTGCAGATTGTATGGACTCAGGTCCACAAGCGTCGATCTTTGATTGGCACTCCCAACCAAGTATTGCCGGTATGTAACTCTCCATACCAATTAACGGCAAATAAATCCAACAGATGCCCGTCCCGGCCGTATGACACAGTGAACTCCACGCTCATCGGCAAGACACACGGAGACTAGAGTCCATGCACAGCCTATCGACTTTTCGGGCGCAAAACCGGCCGGGGAAGGGGGTCGTCTGCGGCATCTGTCCGGCCGCCGCAGCCCGGAATGCCGGGCGTGGTCGCTGGGCGCCGCAAACCCCACCGTCAGCTGTCGGGTATACGGTGCCACACGCGGGGCATCAGGAACCGCTTCACGACTAGGGCGGTGGCCACCAAGTACAGCGCTATTCCTATAGGCTCGATCCAGTTTTGGTTGCCGACGCCGGCCGACACCCCCAGCGCCGGCTCCACGCCATACAGGAACAGGACACCCACCGCCAAGGGGGCCATCCCCACGAAGAAGAGCATCAGCGTGCCGGTGTCGCGGATGGCCCGGACCAGATCCCGGTACGAGCCGTGGGGACTCTTCCACTTGTCCGGCCCCAGCCAGACCGGCATTCCGGCCACATACCAGTACACCATGCCCTGGAGTATCATGGCGCCCACGATGTTGCCCAGGGTCACCGGGACCAAGTTATTGAACCACGCCTCGCCCCAGGTATAGTCGGCCCCCGCCCATATTCCCGCCGCCAGGGCAAAGTGGTTCACGATGCTGTGCTCAAACCCTATGGCGAAGAATACCGACACCGGTATCCCTATGAGGAGCACCTTTCCGACCGTCTCCTTGGTGCGGTAGGCGCCCCACACGCCCATGGCGATCAGCCAGTTGGCCAATATGCCCCGGTAGAAGAGCTGATCCCATGAGAGTTCGTTCACCTTGGTCTCGCCGATGCCGACCAGCGCCTCCATGAGGACCGAGCCGGCCTGGCCGGCCTGGCCCGCCCCGATTATAATCATCCAGCCCACCGCAAAGCCCGCCATCCAGTGTCCCGAGTGGGTTATGGACCACTCCCAGAGCACCTCCCGCCAGCGGGACCGCCGGGTCATCAACGATATACCACTGGTCATGTAGTCGCCCGTCACCAGGTTGGAGCCGTACAATATCACGAGCACCAGAGCCGATAACCCGAACGCCGCAGACGAGAGAAACTTGCCCAGCCCCGCCGACAGATCAGCGGAGACCCCCGTTGCTATCATCCAGGCCAGAAATGCAGCAAATGCCAAGTAGGCGGTCGCCTGCCAACCCAGCAGTATGCCCTGGGCTGGGTTCACCTTGGTCTTCGCGACGCCCATGTGGCTCAGCGTCTTTACCGTGTCGGCTATGTTGAAGAGGCTGGTGGTAAGGCGGGGCGGCTTGGTGGACTCCTCCTCGTCCTGCGGCGGATCGGCTTCAGAGTTAGCCTCGGTGGCCATCGCACACGGTGTGCCATGTCTCGTTATTAAACCGGTTCAGAAAAACTTGGGACCCATCCAGATGAATGAGTTAGCCCGGGCTCAAATTTAGGCAATGCCCGCCACGATACGTCAGTACACGGGCAAGAGACACGATCCGCAATTAGAGAGCAGGCGGTTCCCTGTCGGGCCGGCCGCGGTCCTTCAAAGGATGGCAGGATGCAGGCAAGGCACGCCGTACCCGCGGATGGACTTGGTGGTACATGGGATGACTGCCCCACGTCTTGGCCGGCCTGCCAGCTTTGTGCCCACTCACATGTCGTTTGATAGTAGTTCTTGCCAAATCCGCACTGTTCGATGCGATCCCTAAATTGTACAAGATACTGCTTATTGCGCCCTGGGCAAGCCGCATTGCGCATACCCCCGGTCGGTTGTGCCGGTACGAGCTACTTGGATCTTGCTGCCGCCCGTCGGGGCGGCCTCGGGCCAATCATGCATCAAGGCCTACACTAAGCACTCCGGCGGCGCTTGGCGGCCCGCGCCATGCCCGCCGCCGCGGCGCCGGCGGCCACCCCGCCGTCTATGTTCACGACCGTGAGGCCCAAGGCGCAGCTCTGCAGCATGGAAGCCAGGGCAGCCACGCCGCCCGCCCCGTACCCATACCCCACCGACACGGGCACGCCGATCACCGGCACGTCTACCATGCTAGCCACCAGAGTAGCCAGCGCCCCCTCCATTCCGGCGGCCACCACGATACAGTCCACATCCTCCCGCACCAGCTCCTTCAGCACAGGAAATATGCGGTGCAGGCCTGCCACGCCCACGTCGTACCTGCATATGGTACGGCAGCGCATCGCAGCACACACCAACCTCGCTTCCTCGGCAACCGGAATGTCCGAGGTCCCCGCGGTTAGTATTCCCACCAGGCCTTCGGCCGGCGTCGGCCTCTCCTTCCACGCCAGTATGGTGCCGGAGTTGCGGCCCACATCCGCGTCCAGCCCCAAGCCCTCGCAGAAGGAGACCACCTCGTCCAGATGGTCCGGCCGTATACGCGACACTACCAGCGGCTCGTCCTTGGGGTACCGCTCTATTATGGCCTTGATGTCGGCCAGTTCCTTTGACTCGGCATATACCACCTCGGGAACGCCCCGCCGGTGCGAGCGGCCCACGTCCAGCCGCGCCATGTTCTCAAGATTCTCTATCGAGTATAACGACAGCATCTCCCGGGCCCGGGCGGCATTTATGCTGCCCGACTCCAAGGATCTCAGAATTTCGTCCAGATCCAAGGGCGCGCCAGATCCTACAGCGGCAGGGCCGATATGGCCGATCTTACGTTCTGAACCCCGGCGTCAAAGACGCGGCGCTCCTCCTCGTTCAGATCCAGCTCCACTATCTGCTCTATGCCGTTGCGTCCCACGACCGCCGGAACCCCGATGGAGACGTTGGAGTGCCCGTACTCCCCGTCCAGGTACGCCGAGACTGGTATGACATCCCGGCGGTTTGTCATTATCGACTCTACTATGGTGGATATGGCGTTGCCCGGGGCGTGGACGGTCGCCCCCTTCAGCTCTATCACCTTGGCTGCCACGCCGCGGGTCTTTGACACCAAATCGTCCATCTCGGCGGCGGTGAGCAAGTCTTGGAGCGGTATGCCCGAGACGGAGCTGAACCGGGGAAGGGGCAGCATCTGTTCTCCGTGCTCGCCGATAACCAAGGCCCGGATTGACTTCCGGGAGTAGTTTACCACCTCATGTATGAACTGCCGGAACCTGGACAGGTCCAGCATGTTTCCCATGCCCAGCACCCGGTCCCTGGCAAACCCCGAAACCTGGTACGTGACGTATGCCATCGGGTCCAGCGGGTTCGTAACCGGCACTATGATTGAGTCTGGGGCGTACTTTTTGATATTCTCCGCAACGCTCCGCACTATTCCCGTGTTTATCTTTAGCAGATCCATGCGGGTCATGCCCGGCTTTCTCCCCGAGCCGGCCACCACGACCACCACGTCAGAACCCACCATGTCCGCATAGTTGTTGGAGCCCCGCACCTCCACGTCTATGCCCTGCTCGGATAGCATGTGGCTGATGTCCATGGCCTCCCCCTGCGGCAGTCCATCCACAACGTCCAGCAGCAGGATATTCTCGTCAACCTTCCGGAGGGCCGAGAAGAGCGCAGCGTCCCCGCCCACTTTGCCGGAGCCGACTATGGTCAGCATGGCGTAGCGCCCCTGCTCAATCATAATTAAACCTACCCGACGTGACGATGGTACACACTCAACCCCTCGCCTGTTTGGAAAGCATGATCTTGGCACATCGCCAAACCCCCGCGTATCGGCAATGCCTG
>JAGWAW010000103.1 GCA_021296165.1 Nitrosopumilaceae archaeon
CATGATCCGAAGTACTGTTTAAGATCCTAGACGCACTTTTCCTACCCATCACCCGGCATTGCGGGAGGAACCTGTCCCACTGGCAGAGACTTTGTCCAGAAAGATGAAACGGCGCGCCGACGGCCATTTTTCACCGATTCGTGGCCCGTTTTGGACAGATTTCTGCAGGAGTGGCCCGCCTTGGTGCGCATGTTGCCACGGGTTCACCCGGACAAGTCCCCGCTAGCATTGATCCCCGGAGGACACTCCGGCGGACCCGCACCAGTGGTGCAGCTGGACGCATCTAGGCGGTCGTCCAGAAGACGCGCGTCTGCCACCGTATGTGGTGGAATGTTCGCGCTCTGGGCCGCCGCCCTTCGCCGACATGCGGGAATGGCACGACGGCAGCGCCAAGCAGCGTCTGGACGAGCTGCGGGGCGCGCTGTTCCCAACCGCCGGCCACATCCGTATTTTAGCCTAGGCTTAAATTACTCCGGCGGGGGGTCAGGCCGTGAACATACCCAAGATCATACGCAGGTACTGCCCCAAGTGTAGGACGCACACAGAGCAGAAGATCTCCATATACAAGGCCGGCAAGAGGCGGGGATCCGCCCGGGGCGAGCGGCGCCACGCCGAGCGGAAGCACGGCTACGGGGGCCAAAAGTTCCCCAAGCTGGCAAAGCCGGCCAAGGTTACCAAGAAGGTCACCCCGCTGCTCACCTGTTCAGTCTGCAAGAAGAAGTTCAACAAGTGCGGCATACGGATCAAAAAGTTCGAGTTGGTGGCAGCATGAAGAAGGACCACATACCCATCCCGGTTCCCTCCAGCAGGTTCCAGAAGGTCACCTGTAAGGAGTGCGAGGAGATGCAGGTGGTCTACTCCCACGCCACCACGCCGGTCACGTGCAACTCGTGCGGGAACCTCCTGACCGAGTCCACCGGCTCAAAGACCATAATCTTCGGGCAGGTCGTGGGCAGCGCCGAGTAGCGCCCAGTCCCGTATCGTGTTCATGTTGGCGGCCAGCCTGTAGTCGTTTATTGTCACGTACCGGGGAGGGGAGTCGGGCAGGCCGGCGTCCACCGCCGATATCCCGGTGTACCGGTAGGGCGCGCCGTCCAGCCGGATGCTAACCCCCGGAGAGAGCCCCAGTCGGGCTGCGTACCCCTCCGAGACCAGCACAGTGGTCCAGCTCCCCTTCTCGTGCATGCCAGATACGCGTTCCAGAATGTCCCCGTCCAGCAGGGGCAGGTCGGCGGGCACCACCAGCACGGCACCCTCCAGCCGCCCCAGCGCGTACGCCAGGTCCGCCGAGTAGCCGTCCCCCGGCGTCTCCAGTGTGTCCACGCGCCGCTCCAGCATCGCCCTGGCGCGGGGGGCGCGGGGGCTGACGGCGGCCACCGTGCGGGAGACGGCGGGGCACGAGCACAGCGCCCCGGCCACCCGCAGGGCCACCGGTATGTGGCCGCCCAGGGTGAGCTTCTCGGGGAACGGCCGCATGCGGCTTCCCCGGCCGCCGGCCATCATCAGGCCGATCATGCCGCCCACGCCGACACTACCGATATCATGGCCGCCGCCCTCCCCGCCTCGTGTGCGGCGCCCATCACGTCCCCCGTGACCCCGCCGAAGGCATTCTGCGCCGCGGCGGTCACCGCTACGGCGGCCGCCGCCGCCGAGGCTGCGCCCAGAATTGCCAAGAATCCCAGATTCGAGCCGGGAAAGAGCCACATGGCCAATATGCCGGGAACGAGCCACATGCAGGTGGCGGTGGCCAGCCTCTTGCCGCCGGTCGCCTCGCAGAAGAGCGAGCCGCCGCCGGCCGCCGCGGCCCTGCCCACGGCGGCGGTCACCACCACGGCGTATTTGGCCGCCACCTCGGCCAGCACCACCGCCACGAAGAGCTCCACCCCGATCCTCTGCGAGGCTGCCGCCGCCGCCAGCAGCAGGCACAGCACCACCGCCGTCGCCCCGCCGGCACCCGTCGCCTTGTCCCGCATGGCAGCGATGCGCCTCTCGCGGCTGCCCCGTGCCATCAGTCCGTCGGCAAAGTCGGCCAGGCCGTCCACGTGGTGCAGCCCGGTCATTATGCACGCGGCGGCCAGGGCGGCGGCCCCGCCGGCCAGCGGCCCCGCATATATGGACACGAACCAGCCCAGCAGCCCGGCGGGCACGCCAACTAGAAGCCCCACCGCCGGAAGCCAGTGCGAGGAGGACGCGGCGTCCCGTACGGTGCGGCCGCCCACCGGTATTATGGTAAGGAACGACACCAGATCAGAAAAGCCCACCGTACACCACCCCCGCCACAACGGACACGGCGGCGGCCACGGAGGCGGCCACGCCGGCAAACAGCCACGCGGTGCACTTCATTATGCGCACGGCCGCCGGTATGTCCTCCGGCCCCGGATCCCTGCCGTCCCCCAGGGTGTAGTGGAATGGCTTCTCCAGCCTCACTCCCAGGGCGCCGGCCATCGCCGCCATGGCGTACCCGGAGTTTGCGCTCTCTGGCCGCCCGGCGTCCCGCCTCATGGTGTGGTAGGCCCCCCGCCAGTCGTGCCCCGTCATGGCGGCGGCCATCACCATCACGTACCCGGTGGCCCGGGCGGGAATCCAGTTGAGTACGGTGTCGCACCGGGCCCCGAACCACCCCACCCGCTCGAACATCGCCGAGCGGTACCCGGCCATCGAGTCGGCCGTGTTCACGGTCCGGTATATGAGGGCCCCGGGCAGCCCGGCCGCCCCCGCGTAGAGCAGCGGCCCGGTAATGCCGTCCACCGTGTTCTCGGCGGTGCTCTCTATGGCGCCCGAGCATATCTGCGGCATGTTCATTCCGGCCGTGCTGCGCTTTACTATGCAGGCCAGCCGCCCGGCCGCCCGGCCGTCGCCGTCCATTATGCTCGAGTATACGGCCATGGCGTGCCTCTCCATGCCCCGCACCGATATGGTGCTCTTGAGGAGCGGCACCGAGGCGGCCCAGTATACGGCCAGCCCGGCGCCGCCCGGCCAGGCCGCCGGCGCCGCCCACCACAGGGCCAGCGCCGAGGCGGCCGCCAGCCCGCAGCACGATACCACCACCGACACGCCCCATCCTCTGGTCCGGCGCCGGGGGACCAGGAAGGCGATCATGGCCCCCATCCACGCGGTGGGGTGGAGGCGGTTGGGCGGATCCCCCAGCCGGTCTAGGAGCACGGCGGCCAGCACGGCGCCGCCCGCCGCATACCATACCATGTCGTGCCACACGGCAGTGTGAGACGGACGCCGCACCTTAACGTGTTTTGGTGGGGTGGCGGACACGCTACAGCGCCGTAATATGGTGTGTGTGGCTTGGGATGGCCGGGCGGCAGTCTGCAACCGCCGGAACCAGGAGCCCTGCGCCGTATCATGCGGGGACTGTAAAGGCCGGCCACGCCACAAGCCCAAAATTACTCCCCGCCGCTCCGCCGCGCATGAGCGCCACGGCGGGCGGCCCGGCCGCCACCCCAATCATGAACCACGGCGGCGCCCGCACCATGGGCCTGGACCCTGCCGTACTGGACTTTAGCACCAGCATAAACCCGCTGGGCATGCACCCGTCCGTCCGCCGCCGCGTACTGGAGTCGGCCGACGACGCCGTAGACTACCCTGACGCGAGCTCCCGCGCCCTGGAGGAGGCCGCCGCCGCATACGCCGGCGTCCCCGCCGGGATGGTGGTCGCCGGGAACGGCGCCACCGAGCTCATACACAACATATGCAGGTATGTGGCCGGCCGCAACGTCGCGGTGCCCTCCCCCGGCTTCGGCGAGTACGCCGCCGCCGCATCCCTGTGCGGCTCGGCGGTCTCCTCGTACCCGGCCTATCCCAACGGCCTCCCCGGCCATATCCCGCCGAACGGCTGCGTCTTCATGTGCAACCCCTCCAACCCCGCCGGCGCGCTGCTGGAGCGCCGCCGCATACTGGAGGCGGCCTCGGCGGTTTCTGACGCCGGCTCCATGTTGGTGGTCGACGAGTGCTTCACGGAGATGACCCCGGGCCGCGACGAGTCGGTCGCGTCCCACGTCGGGCTGCACAGCAACATGGTGGTGCTGCGGTCCCTGACAAAGTCGTTCGGGCTGGCGGGGCTGCGGGTGGGATACTGCATAGCGGACCCGGCCATATCGGCGGAGCTGCGGCGCATCCGGATACCCTGGAGCGTGAACGCGCTGGCGCAGGCCGCCGGTATAGAGGCGCTGGCTCACCCCGAGCACCTGGAGGCGACCCGCGACACGATACGCCGGGAGGTGGGCCGCCTGCACGGCGCCATCGAGGGGATGCCCGGGATGTCTCCCCGCCGCACCGACACCAACTACTTTGTGGCGCGCACCGAGGCGCCCGCCCCGGACATGGTGGGGCGCCTCCTGGAGCTGAACGTGCTGGTGCGGGACTGCTCCAGCTTCGGCATGGGCCACCACATCCGCATATCCGCAAGGACGCCAGACAAGAACAAAATACTGCTGGAGGCACTGGGAAAGTCATGCCGTGCATAATGGTGCAGGGGACCATGTCGGGGGCCGGCAAGAGCACCCTGGTGACGGCCCTCTGCCGGATACTCTCAGACAGGGGGTACGACGTGGCGCCCTTCAAGTCGCAGAACATGTCCGGGTATGTGTCCGGCGGCATATCCCGGGCGCAGGCGGTCCAGGCCGCCGCCGCCCGCCTCCCGCCCTCTGGCCACATGAACCCCGTGCTGCTGGTGCCCCGCAGCGACCACACCAGCGAAATATTCGAGAGGGGCGTCTCGCAGGGGGTGATGGACACCACGGCATACTACAGGTACGCCGCCGGGAGGGGCATCGGGGCGGCGCTGGAGTCGCTGGAGTTGCTGCGCCGAACGCATCGCGTGGTGGTGCTGGAGGGCGCCGGCTCGCCGGCGGAGATCAACGTGCCCTTCGACATGGCCAACATGCGCATGGCCGAGGCGGCCTCGGCCCCCGTGATAATAGTCTCAGACATAGAGAGGGGCGGCTGCTTTGCGCAGATGGCCGGGACCATGTCTTTGCTGGAGCCGCGCCACCGGCAGATGGTCCGGGGCTTCATAATAAACAAGTTCCGCGGCGACCCGTCCATACTGGGGCCGGGCACGGCCCGCATACTAGAGACGACCGGCAAGCCGGTTCTGGGCGTCATACCATATACGCGGACGCGGCTGCCCCCCGAAGACTCGCTGGACGGGGGCGATGCTGATTTGGAGGATGCCGTGGGTCAGGCTGCGGCCCGCTGGGGCATAATTCCGGGCAAGCCAGACTCTGATGCCCCCCTGGAGGATGCCATAAGGCAGACGGCCAGAACCGCGGCAGCCGCCCTCGATTCCTTCCTGCACCCGGGCCTGGAGGAGGCCATAGACCATACCGCCAGAACCGTCGAGTCGGCCCTGGGGATTGACGCCATACTGGACCTGCTCGGATAGGCCATCTTGCAGTCCATTCCAAAATGGGTGCGCGGATTCCCCGTCCGGCCCCAAGCTGGCTGGGTGTTGGCGGACATGCTGCGCGCAACCGGCCGATGGCACCCCCTATCGATTCCCCGGAGGGGCGTTCAGGCCGCACCTGGGGGCTCCGGCGCGGCCGGCGGATCTTGGGGGATCAGGCCGCGACGCTTGGAGAACCCGGACGTTCTCCGAATCAGGGCATTGGGTAATGCAGGCCCGTCATGGTCCAGTGGTGGTCCCTGGGGGAGTACCCGTCGGTGGTGGCAGGGATGTGCAGCAGGTCGGCCATGTGCTCGGTGATGACGGCCCCGGCCCTGGTG
>JAGWAW010000104.1 GCA_021296165.1 Nitrosopumilaceae archaeon
AGGAATGACGGCCGCCAAAGAGCTGTGCTGCGGCATTTGGTTCTGGTATTGAGCGGATCTAAATGTCCGCCACTACGCATATGTCTGCGACGTGTTTATACTTAAATAAGCCATACCTACCCCAAGGTGTGAAAATGGCCAGCACGGATCCCTTTGGCAACGCAACAAAGCAGTTGAACGATGCCTGCGACATACTGGGAATTGCCGACGAAGGGCTGCGGCAGTACTTGGCCATACCCAACAAGATACTGCGGGTAAAGATACCCGTCCGCATGGACGATGGCAGCATCCGCGTCTTTACGGGGTTCAGGAGCCAACACAACAACGATCGTGGCCCTTACAAGGGGGGAATACGCTACTTCAATCCGGAGGGCGGCCCCGAGTACATGGAGAGGGAGGTGATGGCTCTCTCTGCGTGGATGACTTGGAAGACGGCCATCGCCGACGTCCCGCTGGGCGGCGGAAAGGGCGGTGTCTACGTGAACCCCAAGACAGAGGGCCTCAGCGACGGCGAGATGGAGAGGCTGACGAGGCGGTTCGCGTTCATGATATCGGAGATTCTGGGCCCCCAAAAGGATATCCCGGCGCCGGACGTGTACACCACCGGCCGCGAGATGGCCCAGATAATGGATGTGTATGGCAAGCTGAACAACATGACCTCCCAGCCGGGGGTCATCACCGGAAAGCCGCTGGAGATTGGCGGTTCCAAGGCGCGCAACGTGGCGACGGGTTTGGGCACCGCCTACTGCGTCCGGGAGGCCGCCAAGAAACTGGATATGAACCTCAAGGGGGCCAAGGTTGTGCTGCAGGGATTCGGCAACGCATCCACCTTTGCCGGCGAGTATCTGGAAGGGATGGGGTGCACCATAATAGGGGCATCCGACTCCAAGGGTAACATACTGAGCCCGAACGGCATGAAGATGTCTGATCTGGAGGCTTGGAAGAGAGAGAACGGCACCGTGGCCGGATTCCCAGGCAGCGAGGCCACCGACGTACCGGGCTTGCTGGATGCCGAGTGTGATGTCCTGATTCCGGGGGCCTTGGAGAATCAGATAGACGCGCCCATGGCCGAAAACATTCGCTGTCGCATCATAGGCGAGGCGGCCAACGGGCCCACGCTGCCGGAGGCGGACCCGATACTGTACGAGAAGGGCGTGACGGTCATACCGGACATTCTGGCCAACGCCGGCGGTGTCACCATATCCTACTACGAGTGGGTCCAGAACAACATGGGCCACTATTGGTCGTTCGACGAGGTCGCCTCCAAGATGGAGGATCATCTGGTCCGTGGATTCGATTCCACCTACCAGATGTCCCAAGAGAAGGACGTCGACATGAGGCGGGCGGCCATGGCAGTGGCAGTCCAAAGAGTAGTTGACGCCTTTATGATAAAGGGAATGTGGCCCTAACTCTACCCCCATTCGGCACATCCACACATTTGATATTCAGCCACCTACAGGAGCGCGCCGGGTCTCTATCCGGCCGGGGCGGCAGGGCCGAGTCTCACGTCGGAACGCCCGCGTACAGGTCTGCCTTTCTGTACCGGAGCAGCTCCTCTACGAACCGCACCCTCCCGCCGGTTATCTTGGATAGCCGCCTGCGGTACGTCAAATCCACCACGGTGCGCCTCTGCAACAGCCGCGCCAGGCGGAACGTCATGTAGCAGCCCTTTCGGTCATAGTCGAAGAGGAGTATGATCCGGGGGTGCCGGACCGCCGCGTCGGCGAACTTGGCAAACCCCCCGTACCTGTGGAACTGCATAAGCGCGCCTTCGAACCCTAGGCCGGTCAGGGCGGCCGCATCGCGCTTGCCCTCCACCGCCACTGCTGCGTTCTCACGGCTCAGATCCCAGACCAACTGGCGCACCAGAAGCGCCTCTGTCTCGTTCACCATATGCGGGAGGCGGACATCTTGATATAAAGATCCACAATCCACGCGGCGTTACGGCGCGCCGCCGGAACTACCCAAGCCGGTCCTGACCATCTCGTCGGACTCGCTGACCACCGCCTCGTGGCGTTCGTGCTTGTACCGCCGCAGGGACTCGCGGATGTGGCCAAACTCGTTGGCCAGTATCATGGCCGCATATATCCCGGCGCTTCTTGCCTTGTTGACGCCCATGGCACCCACCGGCGAGCCGGAGGGCATCTCGGATATTGAGAGTAGCGCGTCTAGGCCCCCGAACGCCGAGAAGCGTCCTGCCGGCCCCTTGTCCGCGTACACCAGTATGGGTACCCCCACCACGGGTATGGTGGTGTACGAGGCTAGCATGCCCGGCAGGTGGGCGGCTCCACCAGCCCCGGCTATTATGGCCCGGAACCCGGACTCTTCGGCGTGGCGGGCGTACTCGGCCAGCCGGGAGGGGGTGCGGTGCGCCGAGACTATGCTGTCCTCGTGGGGTATGCCGAAGGCGTCCAGCGCTTCGGCGGCCCCACGCATTATCCGGGCATCCGACGAGGACCCCATCGTTATTCCCACCAGCGGCTTACCATTCGGCATGACACGGATGCCGGGCGCCATTCTATTAATGGTATCGGAGGGTCGCGCGGTGTCCATACTCTGTCCCGCATTGTTTATTTGAGCGGCCGGTTTGGAGCCGTCCCGTGGCCAAGAGGCTGGGGATAATAGGCGGCGGGCAGCTGGGCATGATGCTGGCCGAGGCCGCCTCGGAGATGCCTCAGGTCTCCGGCGTAACTGTGCTGGATCCCGTTCCCGGCTGCCCCGCCGCGCAGGTGGGGGCCAGACAGATAATCGCCGGGTTTGGGGACGCCGACGCCATCCGGAAGCTGGCCGAGGTCTCCGACGTCATAACGTACGAGATCGAGTCGGGGGACAGCGCCGTCCTGGAGTCGCTGTCAGATTCGGTGGAGATAAACCCGTCCCCGGGCACGCTCCACACCATCCAAGACAAGCTACTGCAAAAGTCGTTCCTGAAAGAGCACGGCCTCCCGGTCCCCGAGTTCACTAGGGTGGACTCGTTGGATCATCTCCGGGACGGGCTGGCGAGGTTCGGGTGTCCGGCCCTGCTCAAGGCGCGCACCGGCGGGTACGACGGCCGGGGCAACCGCGTGGTGGAGTCCGCCGACGAGGCCGAGGGCGCCGTCGAGTACTTTGGCGGCGCGCCCCTGATGCTGGAGAGGTTCGTGCCCTATGTGATGGAGATATCCGTTATAGTGGCGCGGAATACGGCCGGACAGACGGCCACCTATCCGGCCGTCGAGAACACGCACAAGGAGAACATACTGCGGCAGACAGTATCGCCGGCCCGCATCGATGCGAGGACGGCCGCCCGGGCAGAGGAGATCGCACTGGAGACGATTCGGGTGCTGCAGGGGGCCGGCGTATTCGGCATAGAGATGTTCGTGCTGCCCGACCACACGGTGCTCATAAACGAGATAGCCCCCCGGGTGCACAACTCCGGACACCACACCCTCCAGTCCGCCCGCACCACCCAGTTCCAGCAGCACATCCGGGCCGTTCTGGGCATGGATCTGGGGAGCACCGAACTGCACGGGCCGGCGGTTATGTACAACATACTGGGGCCGTCCGGCTACACCGGCCCGTATGAACCCCCCAGCGTGTCACACCCCAACATGCGCCTCAAGATGTACGGCAAGGCGACCTCCAAGCCCCTGCGCAAGCTGGGTCACGTCAACCTGACGGGGGCCGACACCGGCACGCTGTTGGACATGCTGGACTCGGTCCGGGACCGACTGGTCGTGACGCCCGTATAGGTCTGCCACGCGTCTGCTGCCCGACGGGGGCAATTCCTCTCGCTTAAGTTTATTAGTAAACCGGGTGGAAGGCCGCCGATGGCCCTATCCGTATCATACGTCATGGCGGGCGTATCGCTGGCGCTGCTGCTCATATACGGGGCCGACGTGGCAGCAGGCGGCGGAGCCGGGGGTGACGGCTTTATTCCACTGGACAGCATGATCCGGGGTATGGCATTCGGGACTCCCCCGATCATACTCTCGGTTGCCGCCTTCTTCGTGTCGCGCCGCGAGCAGTCCGCGCCGCTGGGGGGCATGATACTGGCGACGGGGATACTCATCGTCGTGGGTGGCTCCATGTCACTGGCCATGATGTCCGAGAACGCGGCCCGGGCCGCCGGCGAGGGCGGGGCCCTGCTGGGAATAGGTGTGGGCATAGCGGTGTTGGGCGGCATAAAGATATGGAAGTCCGTGTCGGGCTGATTCGATGCCCGCCTGCCACAAGTGCCGCGGCATAGTGTCCAAGGTGTATGACTGCGACCACACCGGGTACCAAAGCTACTGCCGGGAGTGCTACGAGGATCTGCACTACGAACTCACCGAGATATGACCTGGGCCGAGTCGGCCATCCAGCCGGTACTGGGTGTCATAGCCGAGAACGTCTATCCGGGGGTGTTTCTGGCAGCCCTGCTGGAGACCATAGTGCCGCCCATACCCAGCGAGGTGGTGTTCCCCTTGGCCGGATACGCGATACTGGACGCGGGGATGTCCTGGCTGCACATACCGGCAGTGGGGGTCACCGGCGGCGCCGGGGCAACCTTGGGGGCGTATGTCATATTCTTGGTGGCTCGGCACATAGGACGGCCCGGACTACTCCGGTACATGGGAAAGATACGCATATCCGAGAAGAAAATGGCCAAGGCCGAGCGGTGGTTTGCCCGGTATGGGGACAAATCCGTCCTGCTGGGCCGTTGCGTGCCCGGCGTGCGGGAGCTGGTCTCGGTGCCGGCAGGCATACTGGACATGGGGACGGCCAAGTTCCTAGCATACACGTTCATCGGCTCGTGCGCCTGGAGCACGGGCCTGACGGCGGCCGGGTACTATCTGGGGCGGGCCGTCCTCTAGATTCCCAGCAGCGCCCCGGCATCCACGCCGCCCAGTATGCCTGGCCGGTCGGAGTGGCTCAGGGTGGCCAGCACCGGCGTGTCGGTTACTCCCCGCAGCATGTCTTGAAGCATATCTCGGCCGTACCCGTCCCGGATCATGTTCAGCACGATCCCTGCCACCTCCGTCCCCCGGTGGTGGCACGCCAGCAGCGTCGAGACAGTGTGGTGTATGGTTCCCACGGCGTTGTCGGCCACCACCAGCGTGCGCAGGCCCATGTCCCGGGCCAGATCCGCCATGAAGTAGTCTGGCAGTATCGGGACCAAGAGCCCCCCCATGCCCTCTACCACCATGACGTCGCGGTCGGCGGCCAGCCGGCGGTACCGCTCTATCATGCGCGTCGGGTGCAGGGCTGCGGCGCCGCTCCCCGTGTATGGCGGCGCCTCTAGGGTTTGGTGGTGTGGGTTTATCTCCGGCGTGGGGGATATGCCCGCCGCATCTGCCAGGATGCGGGCGTCCTGCGAGACGCCCGTCCCATCGTGCGGCCCGGCCGAGTATGGTTTCATCACGCCTACGTTCATGCCCATTCCCCGCAGCATCCGGACCAGCCCTGCCGCCACGTGCGTCTTGCCCACGTCCGTGCAGGTCCCGCCCACAAATATCGGGGGTATATCCATGCCGGAAGCCATGGGGCGTCGCCGTATATACGGTGGCGCATCAGGTGTCCGGCAGCATGTGGTGCACCGCCGCCTCCGGCCGCGGATCCGGCCACTGGGGCGCCCGGGTTCCTCCCGCAATGCCGGGTGATGGGTAGAAAAAATGCGTCTAGGATCTTAAACAGTACTTCGGATCATGGCAGGGGTGGCTCTCTCCGGCGGGCTGGACAGCACCATAATATCGCACATGCTGCGGGACCGCCGCCTGCCTGCCATAGCTGTGATATCTCGGGACTTTATGGCGACGGATCTGACGTACTGCCAGGCAGCCGCGGCTGCCGCGGGCATGAGACTGCGCGTGGCCATGCCGAATACGGCCGAGCTGCTGGAGGGCGTCTCAGAGACCGTCCGCATTCTGGGGTGCTTCGGCGAGTCGACTATACGCAACGCCCTTGTGATGTACGTGGCCGTCTCCGAGGCCAAAAGGATGGGAATCGCCTCGCTGGCCACCGGGGACGGCGCCGACGAGCTCTTTGCGGGGTACGGCTTTCTGGTGAGGGCGGATCCCGCCGCGCTCCGGACCGAGCTGGACCGCCTCCGCGGCATAATGCGCTTTTCGTCGAGTGCGATAGGCGAGAGCCTGGGGGTGCGGATCGAGTCGCCGTTCATCTATCCTGATGTGGTGCGGGTGGCCTCTAGCCTGCCGCCGGGCCAGCTGGTCGGAGAGCGTGGGGGTGCCCGGGTGGGCAAGCTGATACTGCGCCGCCTCTTTGACGGTGAGATACCGCAGGTGATAGTGCGGCGCCCCAAGTCCCCCATGCAGGATGGGGCCGGGACGGTTGGCCTAAAGGGCCTACTGGAGTCGCTCATAACCGACGAGATGTTCGCGGAGCGGGCCGGGGAGATACTGGGGCGGGACGGTATACGCATACGCACCAAGGAGTCGCTCCACTATTACGAGCAGTACCTGCGGCACTTCGGCCCGCCCGAACCCGCTCGCGGCGGCCTAGCATGCCCGGACTGCCGCTGCGCCCTGCGCCCCAACCTGAGGTCCTGCCGCATGTGCGGCGCCTTTCCGGTGTAGCTAGCGCCACCACCGGGGCTTGGTGAATATGAGGCGGCAGCCGTTGCAGCAGAAGTAGTATGTCTTGCCCTTGTGCTGGTGCACCAAGGCCAGCTTCTCGTCCAACTCAATACCGCAGACGGGATCCACCGGCATGAGTGCATGCGCCTCGCCTCCATTAATAAGGATATGAGTGGCCGGTGGCGCCCCGCCGTAATACATGAAATGCCAGCACCGCCGCTTCCCAAGAGCTCTCGCACCTTAGTAGCACGACGGCGGCACCAGGTTTGACTTCCAAGTTCGGAACGGGATTGGGTCGCACCCTAGCGCTATGGCCGGCTTGGCCACAGGACCCGGCGCCCCTTTTATTAAGGTGGCGACGGTCAAGGCTTGGCCCATTTCAGAGCAGCCATCGGCACCGCCAGCTTGGCGGTATGGGCTGGGCGGTTCAGCTACGGACCGGACCGTTCCCCTCGCAGGATGACTGCGGGCGGGTCCGCTGGCTATCGGATGGGGCATGGCATACGATGGGTTCATGGCCTGACCTCTATGAGTGGACCGCACAGGAGCTCCCACCGGACAATCCTGGCCTGTGTTATTGTGGGGGCCGACATGGGCCTGCACCTGAACTCGGGGGCTGTCCGCCACCACTCCAGACAGGGGACCGCACAGGGTTGGCAGCGGGACTCAAGCGTCGCCACGTTGTAAGTGTGCTTGGTGTGGCGGGGCCGACATGCCTGTCGCGACCCCGTTGCAGGCCTCCTCTATTGGAAGGATGCCAAGCGGTGGAGGGGCGGTATGGGCGAGAGGGCCACCGGCTCGTAGGGGTCTGTCGCGTCCAGCAGTACGGTGACGTTCTCGTCTATGGTCTGGAACAGCACATACGTGCCGGAGTCTGCCGAGACTATCTCCACGTCGGTGATGCCGTACACGGTGGAGCCGAACAGGATGCCGGGGGTGGACGCCACCACTGGGCGTAGAGGATCCGTTATGTCCATCAACTGCATGCTGTCGTTGCCGTTGGATATTGCGACGAATACTCCATCGCCTATGGCCGCCACTTGGACGCTCTCCGGACCGTGCAGATCGTGTCCGCCGTCCCTGCCCTGTCCAGACGAGAGCAGCACCGGATCCCGCGGGTCGGTGATGTCTACCACCAAGACGGTGTCGGTCCGGTAGCTGGATGCCGCAGCCAGGGTCCTGTCTCCTATGGTTATGGCGTCCACGTCGGTCACCGAGTACAGGTGCTCGCCGTCCATGGCGGATATGCGGTGCGGGTTGGCCGGATCGGTGATGTCTATTATGTGCATAGAGCTATGATCAAAACTGAACACTATGACCAAGACGCCCTCTGCAGTGTGTATGATGTCCAGCCCCTGAATAGCGGGTATCGCGTCGGGCAGGGTGGCCACTATGTCCGGCCGGGAGGGATCGCTCACGTCTATGACATGTATGGTGTCGCCGGTCCTGGTCCCGGCGATGAGGTACGGCATCCGGTCCACGTACGTAAACACCGTCTCGACCACCCATCCCATGCCCTCCAGAATCAGGTGCAACGGCTCGGGCATGGCCGGATTGCTGATGTCAGCCACTTGGACGCTTTCGCTCTCCAGACCGGTGATGAACGCATAGTGCCTGCCAGACACGGACCCCGTCTCTATGCCCACCGGGCCGTCCATCACAAAGCCGCCCTCGCCGTCGCGTATCAGGGACACCACCGTGGGGGTGAGGGGATCTGTAATGTCGGTGATCTGCACCACGTCCTGCGAGGGAGTTGCAGTAAGGGCGTACGTCCGGCCGGATACGGTGGCCGACTCAACGCCGGTGCTGGTCGCCAAATGCAGGGATGCGTCCAGGCCGGCGGCCACGGTCGAGGTGGCCTTCAGGATTCCGTCGGCGGTGATCTCCGCAATCTGGATGCCATTGCCGAAGTAGTCTGCCACAACCACATACGTTCCGGCTCCGTGGCGGATGGCCGAGACGCCGGTGGGGCCGATCAGCGCGTCGAACCCGTCCATACCCTGCGCCGCCGAGGAGAGCGGGGTGGGCGCGCCCGGATTCGTTATGTCCACCAGCTGGATGGCGTTGTCAAAATAGCTGGTGGCCACCACCAGCGTGCGGCTGCCATGGTTTACGGCGTCCAGATACTGCACCGTGTTGAGGTTGTTGAAGCCGTCGCGGCCGTCTACAACGTGCGATGCCGCCGACGGGGCGTAGGGGTTGGTTATGTCTATGACGGATATTCCGCTGTCGCGGGCGGTGGACACCGGCGAGCGTGCCCTCTTCTGTGTGGACCGCCTCGATGTCGTGGGCGCCCTCTAAATGGTGGCCGTCGACGCCGTCGAATACGGCGGCGGCGGGAGCCGGGGCGTCGGGATTTGAGACATCTATTATCTGCACCGAGTTTCCGTAGTAACTGGCGACCAAGATGTAGGGGGATCCGTCGATGGTGACCGCCTCGACGCTCAGCGGATCCCCGACGGACTCAAAGCCGTACTGGCCATCCAGTATAGCAGTTAATGAAAAAGTGACAGTACCCAAGCCGATGTAAGTCCGTTCTTATACGTGGCTCAGATCTCGGCAACAAACATGCGTCCACATACAGATGCCCGCCCGCCCATTATTTCCATATCCAC
>JAGWAW010000105.1 GCA_021296165.1 Nitrosopumilaceae archaeon
CGTGCGGCGCCCCGGCACGCCGGGCCACAACAACGGGCCCGAGCGCGTCGTACGGTGGTTTGTAGTGCGGCCCCGGCATGTCTTCGGCGCCCTGCCCAACTGGCGGGCCGCCCGCAACTTTGGAACGATACAGACGTTTGCGGCCACATGCCGCAGGAACGGAACGTCGCCGTATCATGCGGTGCTGGCCAGGGGCCGCGACCACGAATGGGACATGTTCACGTCGCGCGTGTCCCCGCCCATATTCCCGCACATTATGTGAGGGGGGGCCCCATATGCGCGTGCCGCCAGACGCAGCCTGGCGACTCCCCATCCCCGGAGGGCGGCCCCGGGCCGTCGCCGCACGGGCCTGCAGAATGCATGGCATCGGGACGGCCCGCGCGCGTGTCCCCGGCCCTTTGAGCGTCCAAGCCGTGCGGCATCGGCGCCCGAACGGCGCGTCGGCATCATGCGGGCACGGGGCCAAAGTCATGCCGGTACCGTACTCGGACACGCGCGTAGTGATTTGGATAATGATCAGATGGGTGGACCTGACTTGTTATGGTCAGACTGCTGAGAGGCGCGCCCAACACTAAAAGCCCCGCCGCCGCCCCCATACGGTGATGCACCGGCGGCTGAGGCGGATCATCACCGAGACGGGGGCGTTCGCCCACTCCCCCGAGAAGCCATTCGTGCTGGCGTCGGGCCGGACTAGCCCCTACTACTTTGACATGAGGCGGCTGAACGCCCACCCCGAGGGGCTGCACCTGGCCGCCTCGGCCATACTGGGGCAGGCGCCGGAACGGGCGCGCTCGGTGGGCGGCATGGAGGCGGGGGCCATCCCCTTGGCGACGGCCGTGTCGTTGGAGTCCCGTGGAATAGGCTCCCCCCTCAAGTCGTTCTGGGTTCGGAAGTCCCCCAAGTCCCACGGCACCGGCCGCCTCATAGAGGGGATATTGGAGGCGCCCTACATACTGGTGGACGACGTCATAACGACGGGCTCCTCGGTGCTGCGGGCGCTGGAGGCGGCCGGTGACGGGTGCGCCGGGATATGCACCATACTGTTCCGGGGGAGTGACCGGGACCGGGCCCGGCTGGAGGAGGCTGCCCCGCTCCATGCCATATTCACGCAGGATGATCTGCTCTCGGATATAAAATGAAAAAAGTTGGGGTTCGGACCTAGTCTATGAGCTCGGTCCAGCCCTTGACGAACACGGAGTTCTTGTACAGTGGAACTGGCTGTCCGACGGTAAAGTCCATCGGCCTCATCCAGAAGATCGCCTTTGTCGGGCAGACCCCGATGCACGCTCCGTCGGAGATGCACCGCTCTGGATAAAAGACGAAAGCCTTTCCTCTCTTCCAGCCTTCCACCGGTTTTACCCTCAGGACGTCGGGTCCCAGAGTTGTGCATATCTCAATGCAAAGAGCGCATCCTATACACATCTGTTCTCCGATGTCGGGGAGAATTCCTACTGGCATGGTGTGAGTGCGCCGTTTTGCTTAATATAACTTGCCATCCGGACGCATTTCATAACGCCGTTTGAGATGCTATGCCCCCGTATGTCGTCGGCCCCCCGCACTGCCGGGGCGATCCGCCGGTGCCGCATCCGCCAGGGGGACAGGGCCCCCGTCCTTCAGTAGGTAGAGGCGCCCGGCCCCCAGGACCAGGCGCCCGCCGGGGGCCAGCTCGTATCCCGCCGGCCCCTCCCTGGCCGCGGCGGCGGCGACCACCATAGTACCCACTCCCCTCCCTAGGGCCGCCAGCAGCATGACAGAGTGGACGGCCCGGCGGATCCCGACCGGGCCGCCCCACATGCCGCCCAGGCCGTTGAGGGTGTCCACTATTACCAGGTGGGGCTCTGTGGATGCAATGCGGATCATGGCGGCCAGATCCGCGTTCCAGCCGGAGGGTTCAGGCCGTCGCACCAAGACGTGGGGCGGCCGCTCCAGCATCCCCGCGTGTATGTACCCGCTGTACAGCATGTCCGCGTCCACGTATATGGTGGCGCGGCCGGCGTCCCGGGCCAGCCTTTCCAGGTAGGAGCACTTGGGGAATATGTTCGGGCAGAGTATGACGTGGGGCCCCGTCCCCACAAGGTTAGTATGCAACGGCTCCGGTATGTGCACCGGACAAATAAGAATGCAGGACATACATTCGGAGTTCCCCGATATGGGGGTATCCTATCTGAATAACGCGTCGGTCTCCAGGATGCCGCGCTCGGTGCTGCGGGCGATGGCCGAGTTTGCCGAGGGGTATGACCGGGCGGGGCCCGACTCGCGCGCCGCCGCCGCGATGGTGGAGGATGCGGCCCGCGGCGTCCGCCGCATGGTGTCGGGGATGCTCCGGTGCCAGCCCGACGAGGTGTCCATAACCCAGAGCACCACCGACGGGATAAATATGGTGGCCGGCGGCCTGTCCGCGGCGCCCGGCTCCAACATAGTGATGCGGGAGGCCGCCTACGAGCACCACGCCAACGTGCTGCCCTGGCTGGGCATGGGCCTGGAGAGCCGCATGATGCCGGTGGACCCCGACGGGCTGTTTGGAATGGGGGATCTGGAGGCGGCGGTGGATGGCCGGACGGCCCTGGTGACGCTGAGCCACGCCCTGTACAACACCGGCGCCATACTCCCCCTGGGGGAGGTGGGCCGCATGCTGGGGGGCTCCGTCCCGTTCTTTGTGGACGCGGCCCAGACGGTGGGGTGCGTGGAGTGCAACTGCTCCCGCATGAATTGCGACTACATGGCGCTCAACGGCTCAAAGTGGCTGTGCGGGCCGATGGGGACCGGACTGTTCTACTGCAGCCGGCGGGCGGCGCCGGGCCTCAGGCCGGTCATACTGGGGGGCGAGTCGGCCATGGTGTACGAGCGCGACCGCATAGCCTTCAAGGACGGGCCCGGCAGGTTCGAGGGGGGCTTCCGGAACCATGTGGGGGTGGCGGGTTTGGAGGCCGCCCTGAGGGTGGTGTCGGGCGTGGGCCTGGATGTGATACGGCGCCGCAACATGGCGCACGCGGCGGCCCTCAGGGAGGGGCTGGCGGACATACCCGGGGTTGTGGTGTATGGGACTGGCGGGGAGGGCCACACCAGTGTGGTGCCGTTCAACCTGGAGGGGACGGACCCCGCCGGGGTGGTAGAGAGGCTGGAGGCGCGGGGGGTGGTGATGGCCCTCCGGGAGATCGGGCCGCTCAAGACAGTGCGCGCCTCGCCGCACTTTTACAATACCATACAGGACGTGGAGCGCGCCGTACGAGTGGTGGCCGATGTACGGAACGCCTAGAAGCTCTCCTGCTCCTCGATGACCATCATGGTGAGTGTGGACTGCACCTTGGGTATCTTCCGCACCTTGTTGGTTATGACGTGCCGGAGGTTCTCGGTGTCGGCCGACATCAGCTTCAGTACTATGTCGTACACGCCGTACACGCCCTGTATCTCGAAGGAGACGTCGGTCTCGCTGATCAGCAGGTCTTTTACCTCCTTGATTACGGTGGCATCCGAACCCAAGTCCGAATTCAGTAGCACATAAGCCGTCGGCACGGGTTCGATTCCCTGCATAGGGTATTTAACTCTTGGCTGGTCTAATATGGTACTGTATGGGATTGGCCGGCAACGGCGTCCAGTGTGGGACGGGTATGGCGCCACATCTCCATTAAATAGGGACGGGCATACCATAGTACTGTGAGGCTGCTGGACCTGACCCTGGATATATACGAGGATCTGCCGGTCTTTCCGGGGACGCCGCCGGTGAGGATGCTCCCTTGGAACATGCTACAACACGACGGCTACAACTCCGAGATGCTCTTTTTGAGCTCGCACGTGGGCACGCACATGGACGCCCCCTACCACTTTTGCGACGACGGCCTCCGGATACACCAGATACCGATGGAACGTCTGGCCGGCGAAGCCGCGCTGCTGGAGACGCGGAGGGGCCCCAATGGCCGCATAACCCGGCAGGACATAGCAGAGTGGGAGGCGGGGCACCATACCATCGCCCGGGGGTCCGCGGTGGTGTTTCGCACCGGGTGGCACGACCACCTGGGGAGGGACGACTACTTTGCGGCGAACCCGGGACTGTCCGAGGACGCGGCCGAGTACCTGGCCGCCAGGGGGGTGGGGCTGGTGGGCACCGACTCGCCCAGCATAGACGCGGGGGATGCCGGCTCGTTTCCGGCGCACCATATACTGGCGCGCAGCGGCGCGGTGAACGTGGAGAACCTGGCCAACCTGGAGAGGCTGGAGGGGGAATCATTCCGGTATGTGATGCTGCCGCTGCGCATACGGGACGCGACCGCCTCGCCGGTGCGGGCGGCGGCGGTGCTGTAACCCGGCCGCCCCATCAGACTATAGTCCGCATCACAATCTTGAGGCTGATCAGGCCGGCCGCCATGTCCGGCAGAATTTGTCCGGTGGCGGCCACAAAAACCCGGCACTCTTCCAGCCAATATCATCCTGAACGGAAAGGACGCCGGATCTCTAGTTCCTACAGTTCCCGCGCAACCGGGATCCCGCTGCCTGCCATTCGCCCGGTTCTGCCCGGGAATCCTACTTGATTATGTGGAATCGGTTTCGCCTGTATCCGGGCGACAGGCTGCCGGTTATGGGGATGTGGTGCCCGCACGACACGCACCTGTTGGAATGGTCCAGGTTCCACGACTCGATGTCAAAGCCGTACCTCCCCACAACTATGTCGCCGCACCCGGGGCAGTACGTGTGCTCGTAGGGGTGGCCCGGCACGTTCCCCACGTACGAGTACGGCAGCCCCTCCTGTATGGCTATCTGGCGGTGCACCTCCAGCGTGCGTACGGGCGTGGGCCCGAACTCCATCATTTTGTAGTCGGGATGGAACCTCAGAAAGTGTATCGGCGTGTCCGGTCCCAGCTCGTCGTACACGAACCTGCACAGCCTGCGGGCGTACTCTGGGTCGTCTCCCACCTCTGGAATTATGAGGTCGGTTATCTCGGTGTGGATGCTGGTGCGGTCGCGTATGTTGAGTATGGTGTCGAATATGGGCTGCGGGTCAGGTATGCCCACGTACTTTCGAACGAAGCGGGGCTCGGCGCTGCCCTTGAAGTCTACGGTTATGGAGTCGAGGAACTGGCCCATAATACCAACCGACTCGGGGGTGTCATACCCGTTGGAGACGAATATGTTGGTGAGGCCCCTCTTCCTGGCCTCCAGCCCGCAGTCGCGGGCGAACTCGATGAATATGGACGGCTCGTTGTAGGTGTATGCGATGCCGTCGGCGCCGTTCAGCACGGCCGCCTCGGCCACCCCGGCGGGGGTCATGCTCTCGCCCTCGACTTTTCGCCTCTGGCTGATGTCGTGGTTCTGGCAGTACCTGCACAGCCAGTTGCAGCCGGTCGTCGCGATGGAGAGTATCTTGGAGCCGGGCATGTAGTGGGTTACGGGCTTCTTCTCTATGGGGTCCACGTGCCCGGATATCACCATGCCGTACACCAGCAGGTCCAGCCGCCCCCCCACATTGGCGCGTACCCCGCACAGCCCCGTCTGGCCTTCGGCCAGCTCGCAGTACCTGGCGCACGCCGTGCAGCGCACCGAGTCGCCGTCCGTCCGGTCGTACAGCTCCGCCTCCATGGGTTATGGTATGTGTACCTGCTAGATAAACGGGCCGGGGTGTATCTGCCGCAGATCCTACAGGTATGGGTTTGCCGGAGCCCTAAAAGTACGGCCCCTGCCCACAGGTATGGTGAGCCGCCCCGGGAACCTGTGGAGGAGTGTGCACGGCCGCATATCCGGCCGCCCGACCAACTTTTCCTGGGTGGTGCCCGGGCGGGTGGCCGGGTCTGGCTTCCCCACCACCGCGGGGGAGTTTGAGTGGATGCTCCAGCAGGGAATACGGGGGGTGGTTACCATGACCGAGAACTCCCTTCCTGAGGAGTGGACGGGCCGCGTGTCGTACCTGCACGTGCCCACCTCGGACATGACCGCCCCTGAGCCCGAGGGCATAGACGCGGCGGTCGACTTCATACACCAGAACGCAGAGGCCGGCCGGCCCACGGCGGTGCACTGCGCCGCGGGCCTGGGCCGGGCCGGAACCATCCTGGCGTGCTATATGGTCAAGCACAAGGGGTATGGGGCGCAGCAGGCCATCGACGAGATCCGCCTCAAGAGGCCCGGCTCCATACAGTCGGATGTACAGGAGACGGCCATTATGATGTACGAAAAGTTCCTCGACTAGATGCCTAAGATACCTCGGACACTATGCCGCCGTCGGCCACCCGCATGGCGACCCGCAGGTCCCCCTGAAATGTCAGCACCAGCGCGTCGTCGGTCTCCTCCACCTTTACCAGCTCGGCCATCCTGACCTTGTCGAACTTGGACATGGTGTTACTCCGGGATGGAGACGGCATGGATACTGCCGCCCTCGGCCTTTACGAACAGGAAGCGGTTGTCCTTGAAGATGAAGGTGATTCCGCCCTCCTTGTCAGGCTCCTCGACCTCCAGCAACGGCTGCCCCAAAAGTCCGTCGTACTTTGCCATCTGACTGTTCCCTCTCTCGGGCGACCCCTTATATCCCTTTGACGGTGATGATGGTCTCGGGTACATCCACCCGTATGCTGTTCTTCTCCATGAATCGGTGCTTCTGCCAGGAGACGTGCACCTCTCCCCCGATCTTGTGGCGGCCCTTGCCCAGCTCCGAGGCCTTGATGGGATATTCTTCCTCAAAGTCGAAGAGCTCCTGTCGCACCTCCTCCTCGGTCAGCCGTATTATGGGAGTGAAATTCTTGGCCACCTGCACCCACACCCGCTTCTCTTTCATGGGGTTTACCAGCTTGGGATTCCTGGTCCAGAATATGGCCGCCTTGCGGTAGGAGTCCACGGGCTTGCCCAGGCTCTTCTTCCTGATGCTGCCGGTGACCAGTTTCATGCCGTACTTTATCTTGACAGATACGTCATTGGCCTCGTACGACTCGGTCCAGTTGTGCTCATTGAACGCTTCCCGGGTCTCCCCTTGTACGGAGAACCGCACCGTGATGCGTATGGTGTCCTGGATGGTGTGCTCATCTTGAGGGACTGCGACCTCC
The DNA here is from genome assembly GCA_021296165.1 of Nitrosopumilaceae archaeon. Lineage (GTDB taxonomy): Archaea > Thermoproteota > Nitrososphaeria > Nitrososphaerales > Nitrosopumilaceae > VYCS01. The sequence goes on from JAGWAW010000105.1 coordinate 7,023, forward strand.
ACCTTGGTTATGTGATCCGTCGTCTCTGCAATGTAGCCTCCCGCGTCGGTCAGAAGCGGGTACTCTGACTTCACCCCGGGTATGCGATCCACAGTCTCTACAATGGTTTATAACACCAATATGTGCGTTTGGGTACCATATGGAAGCCCAAGTCTTGGATTCCGCCGACAGCGAGATCGGACTCTCCTTTATGGAGACGGACATAGCCACGCTCTACATCATACAGCACGAGCTGCTGAAGAACCCCGATGTGGAGTTTGCCGGGGTCATAGTCAAGCACCCCCTCACCAACGAGTGTCGCATGCGCGTGAGCTCAAAGTCTGATCCCGCCCGGAACATTGCCGATGCGGCCGAGGCGGCCATACAGGCCGCCAGTGAGATGAGGGACGCACTGAGCACGGATGTCAGGGTATGAGGTTCTGTCCGGAGTGCAAGGCTAGGCTGAGGAGGATGGAGGGGGCCTTGGTGTGCTCCCGCTGCGACTACAAGGAGACCGGATCCGCCCCGAGTTCGGCGCCGCAGGATGCAGAGGCCGTCCCGGAGATGAACGTGCTGACCGAGGGCGAGGGAAAGGAGATGCTGCCCACCATAAAGATAGACTGTTCCAAGTGCGACTACGGCGAGGCGGTGTGGTGGATGCTGCAGACCAGAAGCGCCGACGAGCCCACCACCCAGTTTTATAGGTGCACGGG
>JAGWAW010000106.1 GCA_021296165.1 Nitrosopumilaceae archaeon
CCCACCGAGACCACCACCGCCGACAGCAGCGGCAGCATGAAGAGGGCCGGCAGGGCGTCCAGGAAGCGGTTGGCGATGTGGTCGGCCCGGGGTATCAGGGTCATCATGAGGAATACGGGCAGGGCGGCTATGATCATCCCTATGAGGAGGTCGGCCATTATCCCTATGACGAAGGCCATCAGCAGCACGTTGATGGTCACCAAGGCCTTGGTCAGGCCCAAGAACGTGTTGACCAAGACCGACTCGGCAAAGTTCTGCACGTCCAGGGTGAGCGCCCCGAAGGGGTCCTCGGGGTCGATATACGCGGACTTTGTGGCCTGGAGCTCGGTGGTGCCCATCATCTGGCCGAATATGTACCGTATCTTGAGCTGCGGGTCGCAGACCATCTGGGGGGATGTGTCGGCGGGGCCGCGGCGGTACGGCGACTCCTCATACTTTTGCGTGATCTCTGTATCTGACCATTCCGCGGGGCATGGGGAGTCCGGATCGAACGAGTAGTGCGGGTTGAGCACCCAGAGGGATACGCCCTCTATGATGTGGGCGCCCCCGTCCCATACGGGCGGGAACGCCAGGAACAGTATGATGAACAGTATGGAGCGGGATACGACACGGCCGGAGGCGCCCTGGGGCATGGTCCCGCTCCCCTCCAGCGCCCGCGCCAGCCCGGCCCAGAGCAGCGCCACGCCCATCACTCCCCCCGCCGCGTACCTCATCTGGACGTATGCGGCAAAGGTCTCGTTGCCCGACTCGGCCCCGTCTTGTATGGAATAGTCGAAGCGGGGCAGGGTCAGCGCCAGGTCCATGTAGACTTGGTCCAAAAATCCGGTCATGTTTATGGCCAGGCCCATTATGGCCAGCATGAATACCACCAGTCCCCCTATGACCATCATGGAGGCGAGGGCGGGGAGGGGGCGCCTTGTGCGGCTTGTCCGGCGCGCCCGTCCGAGGAGGCGCATCACGGGGGCCAACCGTATGTGTCGATTTAAGGGGGGTGTGGCGCGCCTGCGGACCATTCCTGGGTACGCGCGCAGATCCTACGGCACGCCGCGGCGCCCGAACTCGGCGCCTACCGAGTCGCATATACTGCGGGCTACGGACAAGGCATAAGACGCATCGGCGCCGGTCAGCTCCGGCCAGTCTCCCGGGTATCTGGATACCGTAACAAATTCTGTTAGCCTAGTCGGACTGGAGTGTGTCTTTTTTACGGGCCAGCCTTCCGGCAGGGAGTTGCGGAGCCTGTCCAAGTCATGTATATACGGAAAATCCATGCCCTCCACAAAAGCTGCCTTCAATGCCTTTTCTGCCGCCTGCTAAGCCAGCATGCGTTACGCGGCGTGCCGGTACTCAGTTTTGAGGCCGAATCCAAATCCCCCTTGGCGTATCGCAGCCAACTACGCGCATTATCTATATTTGAATTATGATCGTTCATACAGCGTTACCCCTTCGCGAAGCGCCGCCCGAAGCACGGTTCCCACCAGATTTCCCCTGCGCGCAATCTCGTCTGGGGTCGTCACCACGATATCCTTGGCGACAGGCGAATCTATCACCGCCTCCCCTATCTCTATTGCGGCATCGAGCTTGTCCGTCCCATTTTCCATCACGACCAGCAGGTCCACATCGCTGTGGTAGTTGGGGGTGCCGCGCGCCTGAGAGCCAAACAGCATGATGCGGCGCGGCTGAAAGCGTTCGGCGATGCGGGCCACCATGTCACCGATGGCGGTTTGGACGATCTCGTCGTCTCCCCCAATCATTCTGGCTTTGGCCACGGCCATATCATATATGACATCTGTATAAAAATAAGATGCCAGACCGGTTCTTGAGCATTAACGCGCGTCGACCGGCCTGAGGCGGCATGAGATGAGACGCGGTCCACCGCGGAACGATTGGCGGTATGGTCTGCGTCAGACCGGCGCCACGCGTCGATGCGCAAAAATCCCCGGCTCGGGTTCCCCCGCAGGAACGCAGAATTGGCCCATATGCCCCAGATCCGGACCGCGGCCTCGTTGGCCGGGCGGCTGCGGGCCATGGCACACTGGCGCCCCGTATTCGGGTCAAAAAGAGGCGGACGGCCATGCGCAAGGGCCGTATGGTACCGCGCGAAAAATCCCCCGAAACACGGCGCAAAAAAACACAAAATATACAGTCAGGATCGCTGTTACTCGGCCATCTTGGCCATGGCCGCGGCGGATCCGGGCCAGCGCACGTTCTCGCGCAGCATGAGGCGCCTCATGGAGCTGGCCGCCACCGTGATGTCGAACTTGTTCAGCGCGTGCCTGGCCACGACGTGGGACGTCCACCGCTCCGAGTCCAGCCCGAACTTTGTGGGGCTCTTCTTCATGTCGCGCTCCAGCGCCTTCAGCTGATGGGGCGTAAACTTGGGCGCCCGCCCCTGGCGTACCTTGTAGTTCTTGCCGAGGCCGCGCTCCATCATACGCCGCAGCCAGTTGATGACTGTCAGGCGGGACACGCCGACCTTGCCGGCTATCTCCGGGACGGAGAGGCCCTCCTTGCGGAGTATGGCCGCCTCGTAGCGGGTCTTGTACCGCTCCGCCGTCTCGGCCTCCTGAAGATCCCGGATCCTCTCTACGGACCACCGGGGCAGGAAGCGGCTGCCTTCTGGAATTTGGGTCATGGATCACGAACATGATCGTGTTTTAAAAATTTTTAGGTCAGTCGATTTTTGCGCATCAACACGTGGCGCCGGTCTGACGCAGGCCATGCCGCCGGCCGTTCCGCGGGGGCCGGCGTCTCCGGGCCCCAAGCCGGTCACCGCGCGTCAATGCTCAAGGACCGCCAAACCCATGTGGCCCAGGGCGACCGGTGGCCGCGCTAGCACAGTGTGGCCGTCCGCGGCGCCTGCCTTTTTCTCCGGTTCTATGGTATCTGCCGTGTGTCCGTCCGCGCCGGACGCGGAACCGCCGCGAACGGGCCGCGTCTATCCAGTCCCCGGTCCCGGCAAAATTTTTGTTGCCGTATGGCTACGGCTATGATGCTGGCCTAGAGAAGCTGCCGCGCGGCTTGACCGGCTGCGGGGGCAGTTTATAGCGGTCCAGCACCACCCATGTTTTGACATAGCCGAATCAGAGGAGAAAATTAGGTCTAGTGCAGGCAGCCTGCGGGCATGATCGGGAAGATGGGTGGCGGTACAAGGTGCACCCCACCTTAGCCGGTTCTGCAAGCGGACAAGCAGACCTGCACAAACGCCGATCTGGTAGGGTGGTCGCACCGAACAAGCACTACAAGATACCGGCGGTCGGCGCGGCCAGGTCCGAGCGGTGCAACAAGAGCGGACAGATGGGGGCAAAAATGAAAGGCGTGGCGCGGTTCTGTAAAGATGCGGGTCGGCGCGGAGCGTGAGCGCACCCGCTCTGCCTGTCACCAACGATTCGGCGGGAGACTCGGCCGTGTCCGGCTCGCTGCCAGGGCAGGGCGCGGGGGAGGTCGCTCGGCCGTCACATATGCAGCTTGCCCGCAGATCTCCGGGACTTGGGTAGACTGAATGTATGGGCGCAGCGCACGAGTTATGCATGGACTCTACCTGACGACATAATTCCCCTGTTGAACGTGTTTAGGTGATTTTGGGGGACCATCTGCGCAAAAAATACGCGCCCCATCCGTGCCAGTTTGGCATAACATGTTCACTATGATACGGAAGTAATATTCGTTGATTTCTATTGCGAGTAGGTAAGGTAGATGTAAAATTGACATCTCCGTTCGCCTACGGATGGAACGTACTCGGATCAGTCGGGATAATTCTATGCAGCATGTATACAATACCCATGATGATAATTGTTCTGTCAGAGATTTTCGACTTTGACATGGGATCCCCCTTTATCGTGGATAACATCACCTTTATCATACAGTATTGGTTGGTGCTGATGTCACTCTTAGGTGGGCTAGCCATACTCATCTACGGCGTCATCACCAAGAAGGTAATGTCCGGGCGGCAGGTGGTCGTCATGGTTCTGTCTGGCGTGGGAGTAATGTTCGCCTTCACGGTAAACTCGTGGGTGAGATGAATGATACGTCCGGTACCGGTTTAGGAAAATTCGCCGGCTACCAAAATGCGGGCTTATGATGCAGATGATTTCCGGACACGGGGTAAACATGATCCAAGCCATGGTAAATCCTGACGGCGGCCCGTGTCCACCATTTGGCCGGGATAGATACCGGGGGGTCTATTGCGAAGTCGGTTGATACCGATTTTTGTGGTTTCTGAGCCAATCGCATCCGCATACGGTAGCCCGGTGCGGGAAGCAGGCCGATCTGGCCGAGCGCCGGTATGTCGTTTCTGCAGGTGAACTTTAGGCCGTCTGGTTTGCCGAGCCGCCCCAGAATATGCTTCGGCATGTAGATGGTATGGCGCTGTAGGTTGCAGACTATGGACGCGGTGGACTCGGCGGGCATCCTTGCGCCATAACGTCAGGGCATTGGGTTGCCGGGACTGCAAGAAAGGCTGTGGCGGATCATGGAATTGTATCGTTGGGTAGAGCCCATGCCTAACCTCGCGCGCTGCGCCCATACGCTCAGTCTATCCAAATATGCGAGTCCCAGATCTCCATGCCCCGGAATTTTCAGCCTCACGGGCATGTGGAATTTAATCATCTGCCGTGCACTCTGCAGCACATCCCCCGCCCATCACCACAGGGCCGCACGCCCCCCGGCCGTCTCCCCGGAGGCGCCTCTATGGTACTCCAGATATTGCGGTCTGCCAGCTCCCGCATGTCCCGGGTTCGCCATCATGTATAGTCCCAAGTTATCCCCCGCCCGCGTGCCACCCGGGCGCCCTGCCCTGTATCCGGAAGTGGCGCCGAGACTGCGCGGGCCGGCCCCGCGCATATGGCTACCGTTCGGATGTCCTTGGGTGGCCGGCGGCCAGCCCCTCCAGGCCATGCCTTGGGGAGGAGCCATGCGGTGACTCCGCGGGGCCGGATCCGCCCACCACCCTCAGGTGGCCGGCGGCCAGCCCCTCCAGGCCGCCATGTATGGCCCCCGGCCGGCCGTTTCTGGCGCCCGACGCGGCACCGGCGATAGTCCCCGACACTATGGCGGCGGATGCGGAGACCCCCGAGGTCAGCACCATGGTGGACAGCTGCACCACGCCTCGTACGGCCGGGACCATCGCCGCCGGCAGCAGGGAGGCCAGGAACAGCACGGCGACTGCGGCGGCCCACACCCCCAGCAGGGCGGCGGCGCCGGGCGGCGCGGACACCAGGGCGGAGCTGCCCACCACGATTATGACGGAGGTGAGCGGCGGCGCCAGCAGCAGGGCGGGTATGGACGCCAAAAACCTGGCCGAGAGGGAGTCCAGCCGGGGCACCATGCACATCATGGCCCACACCGGCATGGCCCCGGCCACCAGCCCGGCGTACATGTCCAGTATTATCCCGGCCACGGCGGCGGCCATGGTCAGGTTGATTATGGTGAACGCCTTGTGTATGGCGCCGAACACGTTGACAAAGACCTCGGCCAGCCCGGCGGGTATGGCGTCGGACACAAGCTCCATGGTGTGGCCGCCGGCCGATATAGTGGTGGTGCGGGCCGCCTGCTCCACCACATACTCGACGCGCAGCTCCGGCCGGCACACCATGTCCGGGTCCCCGCCGGTGTGGTATGGCGAGGCGCCATACTCCTGTGTGATGCGGGTGTGGTCCCACGTGTCCGGGCAGGGCTCTTCTGTATCAAAGGAGTACAGCGGGTTCAGTATCCATGCCCCCGAGGCGTACGACACCTGGGCGCCATAGTCCCACAGGTACGGGAACACGAGGAGGAAGAGCGCGAGGGGCGCCGCCCGCCGCAGCGCCGCCCTCCACCTCCCCAGGGCGGCGCATGCGAGTGTGGCGCACACCAGTATGATTGTGGCCGCCCACCTCAGCTGGTCATACGTGTGGTACAGGGCGTTGCCGGACCGCTCCGTGCCGAAGCCGGGCAGTCCCAAGCCCAGGTGGGTGAGCATCCCCGCAAAGCCGTCGGAGAGCGCGGCCGATACCCCCAGTATGGCAGTCATAAAGAGCAGCATCCCGGCCATACCCACCACCCCGTCCACTATGGTGAAGACCACCCCATGGCATGTTTGGGGGGCTTTTAACCGGGGGACGCGTGCGGTGTGATGGAGCCTGGGGACGGGGAGGCGCGGGCCTCCTTTGAGGTGCGCGGGGGCACATTGTACGTGACCGCCACCCATATAGTGCTGGAGGGTGCGGCCGGCCTCCGGATACCCATGTCCGATGTGGAGGCGTGCCGCTCCCGGCGGCGTATATTCGAGGTGGTCTGGGGCGGCCCCCGGCGGAAGCGCCTGGTGCTGCGGATGAGCTCGGCGCCGGCCGCCGCCGCCGAGTCGGCCGTGCTCGGGGCGGGGAGGGCCGCGCCATGATCCTGATGTGGTGTGTGGTGGCATGTGTGGTGGTGGGTGGCGTGGCATACGGGGAGCAGGCCTACGTGCTGACCAGTTTGGGGAACCTCTTTGTGGTGGACGGGTATGCGGCCCCCAACGGGACCGACACCCCCCATATGGAACCGCATGAGTTTGAGGGGTTCTTTCTGGCGGGCGGGCACCATAATGCAGATATCGTCTCGTTCCACGATACATATCATATACCGTATGCGGTGGCCGCGGATCCGGACTCGGTGTACGCGGCGGTCCGGGATACGTATGTGTCCAGCGTGGTGCCCAACCACGGCACCTACCTGTATAGGAACGGGCATCTGGAGCTGAGCACGTTCGGGCTGGACCACGTTCTGGGGACGATGTACGGCCGCATATTCGAGGGAGTGGCCTCCTGGCGGGGCGGGACCGACTATGTCACATTCCATGGCGGCGGCAGGGCGGCGTACACGCTGCAATATGCGACGTATAATGGGGATGCTATAGACGACTTTCTGGCGCATGCGGTGTGCTATGTGCCGCCCTGCGGGAGTGTCACGGCGGCCAAGTCGCATGACAACCTGCTGGTGTTCTCTGGGACGCTGGAGCAGGCCCGGCTGTATGATATTGTGCGGCTGGGCGCCGAGCCGGCCATACTGTCTGAGGACCACTATATCATAGTGGATACCGCCAATGGTACGGTGCGGCTGCGGGCCGCCGCGTATGACTATGATACATTCCAGATACGGGGGATGCCCAACGGGACCGCATATACCATATCGGGGCTGCCGGCTGTGGAGTGGTGGCCGGCGGGCAACGACACGTGCTGCTGGACTCCCGACTCTGTCACCATATACCGGGCCGGGGTGCAGGCTAGCTCCGGCATGATATCATACGATAGTGACTCGCTGGCCGGCGGGCAGGGCGCCCGCCACAACATAGAGGCCAGGACATACCAGGATATGCTGTGGTGGAGTGGCAGGGTAGAGGGGGGCCGGCTGCTCTTCGACCACGTGAACGGTGCGGTGGTAAGGTTTGCGGGGTCCCCCGATGCGGTGGAGCTCCCCGGCATGTATGCGCGGGTGTACCCGCCGGCCGGCGAGGTCCTGTCCGGGGTGTCGCTGGCGAGGGATGCGTGTGGCGTGCAGCCGCACATCATGATGCCATACCCATATGGCGAGACTGTGGGGGAGTATGTCCTGGTGCCTGCCGTGCCGGGGTATTCTGTATTGTGTATGGAGGCGGACGGGGCAATGCACGCCCTGCCGCTGCGGGACATGTCGGGATATCGGGCGCCCCACGCGCCTGCGGGGCCGCGGTATGGTATGGCAATGCGCCGGCCATAGCTGGGGCGGGGCCGCCCAGCCCTCTGCCGCGTATCGCGCCGCCTAGGCTTTTCCCGGGGTGCGTTCCCGCTCCGGGCCGGCCACCCACCCGTCAAGGCTTTACCGGTGTCCGCCCGCTCCGCCGGATATCGCATCCACGATGTGGGCTACCTCCCTCGGCAGCGGAACCCCGCCGACGGCGTACTCGCCCAGCGCCGATTCTAGCATGCCGGACAGCCAGACCGCGCCTTCGTCGCTCTCGTCGGTCAGGCTGAACGCCAGTATGCGCCAAGCGTCCGGATCCACCAGCAGGTGCATGCCAAAGCCCATCCCGTCCCACCTTACGCGGATCCACCCGCCGGCGGGCTCCCTTCCTGTGGGGCAGTGTACCAGTGTGGTCGTCTGTTCCGGCGCGGGGCAAAACGTACTGTCGATCTCGAACTTTGGCACCGGTCCGCCGGCCCCGCATATGGGATCGTACGAATCGCGCCCCGCTCCCCGTGGCCCCACGTCCAGCAATAACCTGCATATGGCGATGAATTTTGCCGCGTAGTCAGGCGACCCGGGCGCGCCGTCCGTGTATTCCACATTCCCCTCCGGCCCGCCGCTCGTGTCCTGCATGAGCAGGATGCCCAGGGCCCTGCCCCTAGCGACATACTTGGCATCGCTCTCCCTCGACGTCAGCTTGCGCCTCGTGCTGTGTTTGGCAACCATGCCGCATATGGAATGGAATTGCACTATATACGTGGCCAAAGCCACTAGGCATCCATTTGGACTCAGCACGAATTCGCCGAGGTGCCCTAGGCCATGCTCTGCCACAGCTCGCTGCATATCGAGGCGTAGCGCAGCCGCCATGTCCTGATGTGCGTCTGCGGTACGCCGCGCCACCACATGCGCCACAGACCCCGCAGGCTGCATACCTGCATACTCAAAACGAGCTCAAAATTTTGTCACATGGAGGTGTGACTCTCGTTTGGACTGGTTTTTGGTGTCGGATTTGTGTTATTTAGATCACTACCCGCTATTGTGGGAGAAACTCTCACTAAACTGTTAAATCTACTCATCGCGCGAGCGCGTTTGTGAGGTTTGCAGTCACAGGAGGGGCCGGGTTCATAGGGAGCCATCTGGTACGCCGTCTGGTCTCAAACGGGCACGATGTCACCGTGATAGACAACCTAGTCCGGGGCAACATTGCCAACCTAGATGGCATCTTGGAGGACATACGCTTTGAGGAGGTTGACATACGCGACCAAGAAGGACTGGACGCGGCTCTCAGGGGCGCATAGTGATGGCCATAAGGTTTGCAAAAACATGCGAAAACCGGAACGTTTAGATCCCACTCCATCCCCCGGACCC
>JAGWAW010000107.1:0-607 GCA_021296165.1 Nitrosopumilaceae archaeon
CGGAAGGGCCCGAACCTCGGGCCCGTACCTTGCTGCGGCAGTTGTCAGCCGCACGTTATCCGATGCGTTCACGTCTCTATCTGCGCGAACGTTGCACCGGCGGCAGTATCGTATATGGTAGTCCCGCCCCTCCAGGACATACCTGCATGCGGCGCACAGTTTTGATGTGTGGTACGGGTTCATCCGCAGCGCCTCCACGTTGGCCCATCTGGCCTTGTACCATACCATTTCAGACAGCGCAAGTATCGCGGAGGAGTACAGCTTGCGCCGCATTCCCCTGCCAAACAACTTGCTCTCGCGTATCCAGCCGCTAGACATGCCGTGCAGGTTCTCCAACCCGACCAGCGCGTTGGTAGCCTGCGCCCAACTTACTACAAACAATGACACAATATGCATCATATGCATCAAGTGCCTGGACGCCCTGGCGGCCTCATTCATCTTGGAGTGGTTGGCGGCGATCTTTTGCAGGGACGACGCCCTACTATTCTCCATATTTTGCGGTACCACACACCGCTTTGACACCCGGTCTATGCGCGCCCGCTCGCTCTTGCAGTTGCTGGCGGCCTCCTTCTTCAGTTTCCGTGTGTTGGCCTTTGCGGCCTTCGTG
>JAGWAW010000107.1:698-6252 GCA_021296165.1 Nitrosopumilaceae archaeon
TTATGGTTTCCTTTTCCGCGTCGCGCCGCCTCCCCGCCGCCTTCCAGCAGCGCTTTAGCTTTCGGTGCTTTCTGGGGCCACCATGTATGGTGCGGTTACGCGCTTCCTTGTAATGTTCTTTGTCGTGAGACACCGGCCTGCCGCGCTTCTTTTCCCATTCGGTGTGGTCCTTCTTTGGCCTTTGCCATGGCCACCTTGGCGGCCAGCACGCTCTCCACCTCCTTTGACAGGTCGACTTGTATAGTGATGCGGTTGTCGCTGATTGTCATGTTTGTGGAGTTGATGTCCACGCCAAGCACGTTCTTCGGAGGGCCGGCGACGCGGTCCACGCCGGACGTCAGTTCGATGACGCTGTACGTGTTCCCGAGGGTGGGGTCGCGGCCGGGCACCGGGTCCACGTCCTTGGTGTACGATATCGTGTATTTTTCCGGAGTTATGGTGAGCTCGCCCAGGCGGTGCTTTGAGACACGGTCCCCGACGTCCTTTGGCACGCCGATCGCCACGCGCACCGGGTGCTTCCCGGAGCCAATGTTGCCCGTCGCGATGTAGCCGCCGGCGACGGGGTTGAGGCTCCAGCACCGGTTGTTGAGTTTTATGGTGGGTGTCTTGAACTCCGGCTCGGTATCACTGTTCCCTGCAGCCTTCATCGCGGCCACGCCTGTCTTGATGGCGGCCTGCGTAACTGCGGAGCCAATGCACGGGTCGCGCACCATACCATATATCATGGTGTCCAGTGTGTAGGTGTCGGTTATCCCCGTATCTCGGGAGACCATGGCTGCCGCCTCGGCCACACATATCACGTGCCGGAACATCATACCTATGTTGCCGGCCGCCGGGCCCAGGTTGCCACGATGTTTGCGCGACACCATCTTGGCGCGCCTGTCCGGCTTCACGCGCGGCGAGCGTGCCGTTTCCAACCATTCCATGTGTGAGGCATATTGCGATGTGTAGATATAAAAATATGGTCCTATGCCGGAAATGTGCAGTTTTTGTACACACCAAAACACGTTTTGTAACAGAGCCTGGAGCGTGTATGTGGGGGATGACAGCATCAAACCGACTTTACAATAGAGCCCCGGCGGCGTGGATGCTGCATCCGGCGGCTCACACCGCCCCGGCGCCCAGCAGGGCGGCGCCCACCACCCCTGCCGAGTCCCCCAGCGCATTGCGCAGTATGGGCGTGCCTCCCTGCAGCGTGTTTTGGTGCAGCGCAGCGGCCCCCATGTCGTACAGGAACGATATGTTGGACAAACCGCCCCCCAGCACTATGACGTCCGGGTCCACGACCTGCACCACGCCGGCGAGGGCCAGCCCAAAGTCCCTCACCATACCGTCGCGCCATGCTGCGAACCCGGGCGGTTCTGCGGATATTATATCGGGTACGGACATCTCAGAACCTGTCTCCTGTTCCCACCGCCTCTCCAGCGCCGGGCCGCTGATGTATGTCTCCACGCAGCCCCTCCGGCCGCACCAGCACCTGTTTCCGCCGGGGTACAATGTGGAGTGCCCCCACTCTCCGGCCCCGCCCGTTCGGCCCCGTACCATATGGCCGCGGACCGCCAGGCCCCCGCCAACACCCGTCCCCATTATTACGCCGAATACCGTCTCAAACCCGGCCCCCGCCCCGCCCCCGGCCTCGGCGGCCGTAAAGCAGTCGGCATCATTCCCCATGCGTATATCCATCCCGGTGGCCTCCCGCAGGTCCCGTAACAACGGCATGCCCTGGATGGCGCGGGTGTTGCTGTTTGTTATGAGGCCGTCGGCGGCCGTCGTCCCCGGAGCCCCCACGCCCAGGGTACAGTCACCGCGCCCGATACGTCCCACCATGTCCCGTATTGCACGCACTATCCCGTCGTAGTCGCGCGGGGTGGGAACGCGCCGGCGCTCCAGTATCGTGCGGTCTTGATCCAGGAGGGCACCCTCGATCTTTGTCCCTCCCAGATCTATTCCAATAAAATTCAAAAAAACCCCAAAACTGTACGGTTACCCCATGGGGGGAGTAGCGTCGCCGCCCGGCGCGCCGGACACGGCTATGACGTCGTCTATTCTCAACACCATGCAGGCTGTCTCGGTGGATGATTTCACTATCTGCTCCTTCACGGCCAGCGGCTCGACGACATCCCTTTCCAGCATGTTGCCGATCTTGCCGCTCTTGGCGTCTATGCCGGTCCACTTGAGTCCCTGGCTGTGCTGGGCCCTCAGGTTGGCTATTGTGTCTATCGGGTTCATTCCGGCGTTCTCCGCTATGGTCAAGGGTATTACCTCCAATGCCTCGGCGTACTTTTTGATGGCCAGTTGCTGGCGACCGTCGAAGCTGTCTGCCCAGTCCTTCAGTCGGGTGGACACGTACGCTTCCGGCGCTCCGCCGCCTGCCACTATGGCGGGCTTCTCTATGACGTCCTTGACTACCATCAGCGCGTCGTGGATTGACCTGTCGGCCTCGTCCACCACTCTCTGGGTTCCGCCCCGCAGAAGTAGCGTGACGGACTGCGGGTTGCTGCATCCTTCGATGAAGACCCACTTGTCTGCCTCTACCTTCTCCTGGTAGGCCAACTCGGCCGAGCCTAGGTCCTCAGCGGAGAGGTCCTCCACGTTGGATATCACGCGCCCGCCGGTGGCCTTGGCCAGCTTCGTCATGTCGCTCTCTTTGACACGCCGTACTGCCAGCATTCCGTTCTTGGCCAGATAGTGCTGTGCTATGTCGTCTATGCCCTTCTGACAGATGAGCACGTTGGCGCCAGCCTCCTTCAGCTTCTCGACCATCCCTTTCAGCATGCGGCTCTCCTCCTCCAGATACAGCTGCATCTGGGCAGGGTCCGTAATGCGGATCTCCGAGCTCATCTCGGTCTTCTCTATCTCCAGGGCGGCGTTGAGTAGGGCTATCCGGGCTCCGGATATCTTGGTGGGCATGCCGCTGTGGACTATCTCTTTGTCCAGCACGATGCCCCCCACCAGTTTAGAGTTCTGGAGGGAGCCTCCGGCCTTCTTCTCCACCTTGACATTGTCTAGGTCCACGGTGTATCCGTCGCCTTCCTTGGATGCCACCTTGAGGACGGCCTCCACTACCATGCCCGAGAGGGTGTCACTGTCGTCGGATATCAGCTTGGACTGCATACTGGTGGTGGCCACCTTCATCAGGGTGGTGGCGTCGTCGGCCTTTACGGTCCTGGCTATGCTCTCATAGATGCTCAAGGCTTTCTCGGCGGCGGCCTGGTACCCTTCTATGACCACCGAGGAGTGAACTCCCTTCTTGAGGAGCTCCTCGGCCTTGGTGAGCAGGGCGCCGGCAAAGACCACCGAGCTGGTGGTGCCATCGCCGACCTCGTTGTCCAGGGCCTTTGATATCTCCACCATCATCTTGGCGGCGGGGTGCTGAATGTCTATCTCCTTGAGTATGGTGGCGCCGTCATTGGTTATGGTGACATCTCCCAGCGAGTCCACCAGCATCTTGTCCAGGCCCCGGGGGCCCAGGCTGGTGCGTATGAGCTCCGCCACCAGTTTGGCGGCGGCGATGTTGTTCTGTTGCGCGTCTCTTCCTTTCTGCTGCAGGGCGCTCTCTTTGAGTACGAGAACCGGCCCCTGCGGTGTTTGTTGTATTGTTGCCATTTATGTGAGTGCTGCCCCGGCTCCCCCTTTTTAAGATTCGCGGCTTTTACAGGGTCTCATTCTACGCGCGCCGCCCGCGGAGCGCCGGCGGCCTAGGGCGCCGGCCCTACCCTTGGATGGGGGGCACGATCTCCCGCCGCCGGACGTTCACTATTCCCCGGTTGAGTATCCGTATGTGGGGCAGCGCCAAGAACGGCAGGAATATGGGTACGAGGTGGGGGGACTCGAACCGGCAGCCCATCTCCCGCGCCGCGCCGTTCACCGCCTCGAACCGTTCCCGCGCCGCGCCGGCCTCCCCGGCGGACATCAGCCCGGCCACCGGCAGCGGCAGGGATGCTACTATGTGGCCTCCCCGCGCCACGGCAATGCCCCCCTGCACATCTATGAGGTGGCTTGCCGCCACGGCCATGTCCGCGTCGTTGCTCCCTATGACCACTAGGTCGTTCTCGTGGAATGATGCGGTGGACGCCAGCGCCCCCTCCCCGTCGCCGAAGCCCTCCAAGAAACCCACCGCCCGGTTGCCCGTCCCGTGCACCCTGTCAAAGGCGGCCACCTTCCATACGTCTCCCGATGGAATGGCCTCCCCGTCCCGCACCGGCAGTACGGCCTCCCCCGGCTCGGTGACTATCTCGGTGCGGAGGCGTATGGTGTTGGCCCGCGCCTCGCCGCCGGATGCCGCCACTATAAAGTCGGACGGTTTGACACGCTCCAGCCGGACGGTCCGCTGCAGCCACCGGGGGACCGGTACCGTGTCGTGCCCACCGGAGAACTCCCTGCCGCCCACCATGACCATATTCACCCGGAAGGACTCCAGATCGTCCAGTATCACGATGTCGGCCAGCCGGCCGGGAGCCAGCCCACCCAGATTCTGATCCATGTTGTAGTACTCAAAGACGTTGCGGGTGGCCATGGCCACCGCGTCGACCGGGTCGATGCCGGCCCGCATGGCCTCCCGTATGCACCGGTCCATGTGTCCGGACTGCAGGTCAGTCGGGTTCAGCCCGTCGGAGCAGAACATTATGCGGTGGGTGGACACGCCCCTGCCTGCCACCTCCTCCATTATGCGCCGCAGGTCGCGCCGTATGGAGCCCTCCCGCACCATCACGTAGAGCCCCGCCCGGAGCCTCTCTATGGCCTGGTCGTAGTCTATGGGTTCGTGGCAGGAGGATATGCCCGAGGCCGCGTACGCGGCCAGCTTGCGCCCGGACATGCCGGCGGTGTGCCCGTTCACTATTCCGCCGGCCTCCCGCACCGCCGCCATGTCCCGCAGGGTGGGGGGATCGCCGTCGGTAATCTTGGTCCAGGAGAAGACCTCGCCCATGCCGAAGACGGCCGGGTCCCGCAGCACCGCCTCCCGCTCCGCCTCGTTGAGCCCCCGCAGGTGGCTCAGGGCGGGATCCACGGGCAGGCCGCCGGGTATCCCGTGGAATATGCGCACCGGGGCCCTGCCGCACGCCTCCATGAACCAGCGGAGCCCCGGGTACCCGCCCACGCCGGTTACGTCTATGGGATCCGAGAAGAGGGCCGTGGTACCCCGGTCCAGGACACAGGCGGCCGTCCTGTCCGGCAGCACGAACTGGTCTATGTGGGTGTGGGGGTCGGCCAGCCCCGGAACCACGTGCCTGCCCTTGGCGTCCAACATTCTGGTGCCGGGCCCGGCCGCGTGCGAGGCGTCGGGGCCCGCGTATACGACGCGGGAGCCGCATACGGCTATCTGGGTGTCGGGTATGATCTCGCCGGTGTACACGGAGACCAGCGAGCACCCTTTTATGATCAGATCCGAGGGGACGCGGCCCAGCGCCGCATCCCGGACGTCAGGATCTGGCATGGACGGGGTCTGCGCCCGGCGTATTTTAGGGGTGTGTCCCACGGTTCCTCCCGCAAAGACGGGTGATTGATCCAAATGCCTCAAATCTGACCCCCAAAAGCCTATCCAGACAGGTGTACG
>JAGWAW010000108.1 GCA_021296165.1 Nitrosopumilaceae archaeon
TGGCAGAGATGTACAAGATGGCCCTTGAGGGCAAGCTGTACAGCAGGGCTATACCCTAGACGCCTGCACGCTTTTTTTTTCATTTCGACTGCGACCCGTCCGCGTCCGCCGCCGGATGGTAACGCTTGTATTTGCCACGGGGGATCCGAGGGTGCATGGACTTTATGCTGGAGGAGGAGCTGATGGACCTGATGACGTTCTGCCTGCAGAACCCTGAGGATGCCACGACGGTTGAGAAGAAAGAGCGCATAACCCAGATAGGGTCGGAGCTATACGCCGATGGCGGCGTCGACGCCTTGGAGAACTTCTTCTTTGCCTTGGACAACCGCATCCAGGGTGAGCTGGAGATGGATGCCAAGGTGTTCAGGCCACTCTGGAACGGGCTGGATCCGGCTTGGAACCACTAGGCCGCGCCCCGGAAATTATCCAGTTTGACTAGCCAGACTCGGCAGCAACCTAGTCGGGCAGCGGGCGGTGTGTTTCTCCAAGTGTTTGGGGTGATTGCAGGGACACCGCGCCCCTGCGCGTCCAGCAGTTGGACGCATCAATCCGATGATTCTCCACACCTAGAGCCAAAGAGAAAAATGCGGGCGGCGCGGTGGTACATGATGTGAGTATACAGATACTGCACCACGAATTTTTGGGTCCGGTGCGGCTGTCCGAATGGGGCCCTCCTATGGAGAAGGTGGTGTACGTGGTGCTGGCCCGCGACAAGGACAGGTTCCACCTTGTGTATGCGGATGTCTGCGAGCACACCGACGACAGGTCTTTCTTCGTCTCCAATGACTCGTTCAAGTGCTGGATGGAGCGGGCCGGCTCCGAGGAGAATCTGTACCTGGCCATACTGCCCATGTTCGCGTCGGATGCCCCGGGGCGACGGTTTGTGCTGGATCGAATAGTCCATGAAACAAAGCCGCCCTGCAACGGTGTTACTCAGGGCGGGACGCGCGCGCCCCTATGAGGCGCCCGGCTCTTGGCCGCCCGCACTCGCTGATCTCGCCTTGAATATCTCCAGCGTCAGCAGGTCCATGGCCTTTTTGTGGTGCCCAAACTCGTCGAGCGCCCGGATCTGACCCAGAA
Organism: Nitrosopumilaceae archaeon; assembly: GCA_021296165.1. GTDB lineage: Archaea > Thermoproteota > Nitrososphaeria > Nitrososphaerales > Nitrosopumilaceae > VYCS01. Next base: position 1,081 of record JAGWAW010000108.1, read on the forward strand.
CCAGCTCCCTGAGTATCTTTACCACGCTGACCTGGAACTCATCCTTGGCGGTCACCTCCATGGCGTTTATCCTAGAGAGCATGGTGTCCAGCTCGTAACGCAACTGATCTGGTGACGCGTGGCCGGCCATCGCGACGGGTGTGCACGCGGCGGGAATATTATCCTATGCCAGCTCCTCGTCTATGGTCCGGATCATCTCCTCAAAGCTGCCGCACGGGCAGCCGGGTATGCAGCACTCTCCTCGGCGGGTCAGCGAGTGGCCCCGGCCGTGATGGGCATAGTCGGAGTGGAAACACTGGGCGCAGTTCAACGTGTACCCTGCGCGGGTGGGGGATTTAAGCCAGATCAGGGAACCAGCACGGCCCGGGCCTCTATCTTGGACTCCTTGAGCATCTGGAGCACCTCGTTGGCCTTCTCTAGGGGGAATGACTCGTGCACGACCTCCAAGCCCTTCTCTCCCGCTATCTTTATCACCTCCTCCATGTCTTTGGTGGATCCTATGAGGGTTCCACGGATGGTCTTCTCCTCAAATGCCTTGAAGTGGGGGTTCTCCCCTATGGTGGCTATGACCACCAGCCCACCCTTCTTGACGGCCCGGATGGCCGCGTCTGTGACCTCGTCGGATGGCGCAAAGACGATGGCCGCATCCAGCAGGCCGTGATCCTGCCGTATGGTGGCTAGGAGCCTCTCTCGCCCTCCCTCGTACCGGACCGTGGCTGCCGCCCCCAGCTTCTTGGCCATGTCTAGGTGTCGCCTGTTGCGGGAGACGGCAACGATGTGGCATCCCTCCAAGGCGGCGAACTGTACTGCCATGTGGCCCACACCGCCTATGCCGAATATCCCGATATTGTGGTGGGTTTGAGGCTCGGCAGCCTTTACGGCCTTGTATGCGGTTATGCCGGCGCAAAAGAGCGGCGCCGCATACTCGGACTTCATGCCCGGGGGTATCTTGGTGGCGAACTTTTCGGGGACTGTGATGTACTCGGCGTACCCGCCCCGGAGTGTCTCGCCGGTGACCTCCATCGAGTCGCAGAGCTGCTCGTTGCCCTCGGCGCAGTATTGGCACTCGCCGCAGGCCGAGAGCAAGGGAGTCATGCCGGCCCGGTCCCCCACCTTGAACTTTGTCACGGCGTTGCCCACCTCCTCAACACGGCCCACCAACTCGTGGCCAGGGACGGTGGGCAGCACGGGGGGTATGCCGATGTCCAGCCAGTCGCCCTCTATTCCGTGTATCTGGGAGTGGCACACGCCACAGGCCTCTATCTTGATTAGTATCTCGGAGGGGTTACGTATGCGGTGGCGCTCTATGCGGCGCAGCTCCAAGGGGTTGGTCTCTACCTTGCCACACTGGGAGAGCACCATGGCTCGCATCTCCGACATGCATTCGGGCGGGAGTGGGCTTGATTTTAAGATTATCTTACTGTATTGTGGCATGGGCCGCGGCGCTCACGCTGGGCCCAACAGGCATCATCAGGTCCCAGTGTGTGGTATGGGTGAAAGTGCGTCAGTCTGGCCGGGGGCAGGTGCCCGCCAACGGCAAACTCCCACAAACGAAAAATATCCCGCCATGACGCGTATACGGCAGTGGCCCCTGACATAACCAAGGAAGACATGGAGCGGGTGCGTCTGCTCAACAAGGTGTCCGGCTCCCGGCACGCATTCAACCAGCTGACACTGCAGGAGCTCAAGCGCCTCCAGCATCTGGTGGAGAAGAAAGACTACAGCCACGACAAGAAGGCCCGCAAGTCCAAGGCGAAGCTGCTCAAGAACATAAACGCCCGCATATACGAGCTGGAGGAGGGCCGCAGCATCTGGGGCGTCTAGGTTCAAATTGGCGCTGACTGCTGTCACAAGAGATGGCGCGCAACCGTCTGGGCCGGGAGAGCAGCCCGTACCTGCTCCAGCACGCCGACAACCCGGTGGACTGGTACCCGTGGGGGCCCGAGGCGCTGGAGGTGGCCCGAGAGAGGAACGTGCCCATTTTCCTTAGTGTAGGGTACAGTGCCTGCCACTGGTGCCACGTCATGGAGCACGAGTCATTCGAGAACGAGGAGGTGGCCAAGATAATGAACAAGCACTACGTCAGCATAAAGGTGGATCGTGAGGAGCGGCCCGATATAGACGCCATATACCAGGAGGCCTGCCAGCGCGCCACGGGCCAAGGAGGGTGGCCACTCAGCGTCTTTCTGACCCCGGACCAGAAGCCCTTCTACGTGGGAACGTACTTCCCCATACTGGACGGGTATGGAAGGCCGGGATTCGGCAGCATCCTGCGGCAGCTGGCCCAGATGTGGCAGGAGCGCCCCCAGGACGTGGGGCGGGCTGCCGCCGACTTTGTGGCAAACATGGGTGTGGAGCAGCACGCCCCCGAACCATCCACCATAGGGCGCCCATCGCTGGATGAGGCGGCCGTCAACCTGCTGCAGGCCGGCGACCCGACGTATGGCGGGTTCGGGGGTGCCCCCAAGTTTCCCAACGCCGCATGCATCTCGTTTCTGTTCCGGTATGCACGGCTCTCGGGAGTGTCGCGATTTGCCGAGTTCGGACTCCGCTCCCTCCAGAAGATGGCCGAGGGGGGAATATTCGACCATATAGGCGGCGGATTTCATCGGTATTCCACTGACCGGAGGTGGCTGGTGCCGCACTTTGAGAAGATGCTGTACGACAACGCCCTGATACCTGTCAACTACGCGGAGGCGTACCAGATCACCGGCGACCGGTTCTACTTGGAAGTGATGGAGAAGACGCTGGGGTTCGTGCTGCGGGAGCTGACCTCGTCGGAGGGGGCGTTCTACTCGGCCTTGGATGCGGACTCGGAGGGTGAGGAGGGCCGCTACTACGTCTGGTCCAAGCCGGAGGTCCGCGACCTGCTGGGAGATGATGCCGAACTCTTCTGCACGTACTATGGGGTGACCGACGGCGGAAACTGGGAGGGCAAGTCGATACTGCACCGTGGCATCAGGCTTTCGGCGGCGGCGTTTGCCTGCTCCGTATCGGAGGGAGAGGCCCGTCACACCATACGGAGGTGTGAGGGGGCACTGCTGGCCGCCCGGGAGGGGCGTCCGCGGCCCGGACTGGACGACAAGGTGCTGGCCTCTTGGAACGGCATGATGATATCGGCCTTGGCCAGGGGGCACCGTGTAACCGGCGACACAGCATACTTGGACGCGGCGCAGCGGGCCCTGTCGTTCATACTGGATAGGATGCTGGAGGGTGACATACTACACCGCTCCTACAAGGGCGGGGCGCGCATACGCGGATTCCTGGAAGACTACGCGTACGTAGCCGCAGCCCTGCTGGACGTGTTTGAGGAGTCCCCAAACGTCCGATATCTGGAGGCGGCCCGGCGGCTGGGCTCCTACATCTTGGAGCACTTCTGGGACGGCTCGGAGTTCTATGTGACCCCCGACTATCACGAACCCCTGATAGCGAGGCCCCGCAGCGGCTACGATCTGGCTGTGCCCTCGGGCGGCTCGGTGGCCGTAGCAGTTCTGATCCGACTGCAACACCTGACCGGCGGGCGGGAGTTCGGTGACACGGCCCAGAAAGTGTTGGAGTCCCGGCTGCAGCAGGCCGCCGAGAATCCAATGGCGTTCGGTCACCTGTTATGCGCTGCGTATATGCGCGTGAAGGGACCAGCCGAGATCACGGTACTGGACGGAGGGGACGGTGCCATCTTGGATGTGCTCCGCCGTCGCTATGTTCCCGAGGGGATGATGGTGCGCGTGCGGGATGATGGACAGGCCGCGTCCCTTCAGGAGTATCCCTTCTTTGCGGGCAAGACGTTCGGGGATCAAACCACGGTGTATGTATGCCGGAATTCGGTATGTTCGCCGCCGCTGGCGGACGCGACCGACATCGAGGCGGCACTCTAGATTCTTTTAAAGTCCAGCCGCATGATGCTGCCCACCGGCGGGACGCCTATGTTCTGGTATCGGGACTTTGGCATGGTCATGACCACTTGTGTCTGCCGGTAGCTCTTTAGCTTGACGGTAGGCTGTGCCTGAAGTATGGCGTGTATGATGGGCATCACCTGCCCCCGGGTTTCAGGATCCAGCTTGGAGAGACTCTCCATTATCATCTGCTTCTGCGATATGGGTTCGGTGGAGACGTTCTCTATGAGCGTCAACTGTACCACCTGACCGTTGTCGACTATCTGCGATATCCTAAACTCGTTGGTTTCGTGGCTCTCCTCCATGCTGTGGGGCAGGGGCGTGCCGATTTATCTCTACCGCCAGCTCCAGCTAAGCCATAAGTGCCCTACAGATCCTACCGGGCACTCAAAAGTAAGATCGGGGATGCGCCGTCCCTGGATCAAGAACAGTTCACCACGAGCTCG
>JAGWAW010000109.1 GCA_021296165.1 Nitrosopumilaceae archaeon
AGAACCACAAATGGATGGAGGCGGACATCAATGGCTGACGGCCACGACGGGGCGCGACATGATTCTTGTACAACACAAGCGCAGATGGTCCACAAAAAATATTAACGCGCCCCATGCTACCGCATCCATCACACCCATAGACCCTTACCGAGTGGGAGTAGCGACGGCCCAAGCCCGGCCCTACTATACCTTTACTGGCTGGCTGCGGAGGACGGGCGTAGATTTTGATGTTCTGGAGCCTCGGAAGATTCCCGGGTACGGCGGCCACATCATACTCACCACGCGCGCCGAGGCGCGCGCCTGGCTTCCCCGTGTTGGCCGCTGCGTCCTGCTCTTCCCCGACGAGTTGGAACGGGGATCCGCAGTGGCTCTGAGCCTGCTACTCCGGCGGTGCGGCACCTTCGGCGACGACCTGCTGGCGGGCATAGATCCCGGCAAGCGCCTAGGGCTGGCCGTCTCGTATGCGGGCCGAGAGGTGGAGACGTCGCTGTTCACCTCCGTGCATGCCCTAGTCTCGCACGTGGCGACCCTAATACGCGGGATAGAGCCGTCCTCCTGCACCATAAGGATAGGGAACGGGGAGATGGCGTCGGCGGCGCGTATACGCGGGGCCTTGGCGTCGGCAGACTTGCAGCCCCTCCGAATCGAGATAGTGGATGAGATGGGCACCAGTCCCCGGAGCCGAAACTGCAACAGGCGGGGAAAGAGGGACATGCTGGCGGCCAGAGCCATCGCGAAGACTGGATGCGGCCAAGGCCCGCTGACGGCCGCCGCCGATTGATATGTCCACCGCCCTGGGATCAGCCATACTGATCACCTACGACAGCGACGACGCCGTGGATGAGGCCGTCGCCCTGTGCGACGCGGCCGGCTACCGGGTGGCCTACACCCTGCGGCAACGGTTCCTCAACCGCCCCAAGTACGGGATAAGCGAGGAGACCATGCGCCGGCTGGGAGAGCAGGCCGACCTGCTGGACCCCGACGTCATAGTGTACGACGAGGTGCTCCGGCCCAGCCAGAACTACAACCTGGCATCCCGGCTGCACCGCAACGTCTTGGATCGGGAGGCACTCATCTTGGAGATATTCGAGAGGAGGGCCTCCAGCGCCGAATCGCGCCTTCAGGTAAAGATGGCCCAGATGCGCTACGAGTCCAGCAGGGCCAAGGAGAATGTGCGCCTAGCCAAGATGGGCGAGCAGCCCGGTTTCATGGGCATAGGCAAGTTCGAGGTGGACGTGTACTACAACGACATCAAGCACCGCATGCACTCGGTCCGGTCCAAGCTGGCCAAGGCGGGGCGGCAGAGGATGCTCCACAGGCAGGGGCGGAAGCGGTTCGGCCTCAAGACCGTCTCGCTGGCCGGGTACACCTCGGCTGGCAAGACCACGCTCTTCAACGCCCTGACAGGCGAGGGGCGCCAAGAGAGCGAGGAGCTCTTCACCACCCTCTCCACCACCACCCGGAGGTTCACCGTGGGCGGGGAGCCCTTCTTGGTGTCGGACACGGTGGGATTCATCAGCAAGCTTCCCGCGTACATGATAGAGGCGTTCAGGTCCACCCTGGAGGAGATGGTCCACGCCGACGTGGTGCTGGTGGTGCTGGACGGCAGCGACAGACCCTCCGATCTCAGAAAAAAGTACCGCAGCTGCATGGCAACGCTGGGGCGGCTGGGGGTGGAGACGGGGAGGATAGTATTCGTCATGAACAAGGTAGACCGCATCTCCGAGCCCCAGCTGGTGTCTAGGGCCCGGGCGCTGGAGATGGATGGCAAGAGGTGGGTGGCCGCCTCGGCAACCACCGGCCACGGACTGGACTCGCTGCGGGAGATGGTGGCGGCCGCCTCGGAGCAGATGCTATGATCATAGAGGTGGCCAGGCTGGGCCAGCGGTTGGTGAGGGACGACCGCGTCACCACGCATGCTGCCTTGGTGTCCAGGGCGTTCGGGGCCAGACGCATATACATGAGCGAGGCCAGCACCGACATATCAGACACCCTGCGCGGGGTGAACCGTACCTGGGGCGGCGACTTTGAGGTCGTACTGGAGGAGGATCTCAAGGGGATAATACGCCGCAGGAAGGCTGACTTATTCTGGACAGTCCACCTAACCATGTACGGCGAGGCCCTAGACGCGGCGCTGTCCCGCATGGCACGCCTGGAGAAGATGCTGGTGGTCATAGGTGCCGGCAAGGTACCCCGGGAGATATACGACATGGCCGACTACAACGTGGCAGTGGGCAGCCAGCCCCACTCCGAGATAGCCGCCCTGGCCGTCTTCCTGGACAGAGTGCAAGGGGGACGGCAATTCGGGGTAACACCGGCGGGCGCTGCCCGGCGCATCATACCCAGCGAGAGGGGCAAGCACGTCGTGGACGGGGAGTCCCAAGGATCCTGAGCATGGCGCCGGCGGGTGCAAGCGGCGCATACTGCCGTATATCGCGGCGGGATGGGCGGCATCCAAGGTCAAAATCAGTATGCGTATAGGCTCAGCGTGATGCCAGAAAATGCGTAAAAATGCTTTTGCGGCACTGGGTTGACAGCCTTTACAGACATGTCGGGTATGATCTGGCCATATGAAAGCCAGCAGATACTTGTGCTGGGCCTAAACTTTACCAAAACCAACCAAGAAAATTTATAGATGGAATGGGAGTGTAAGTCACTTGATCAACAAGTACGACGACCCCTTCGTCCGGATCGCTGCCATGATCGGCGGCGACGAGTACCTCAAGGTGGCCCGGTCCCTCCTCAAGGCCGAGGATGCCACCGACGAGGAGATCGCCAGCTCCACCGGCCTGCGAATAAACATGGTCCGCAAGGTGCTGTACGGGCTGTTCGGTAAGTCCCTCATCACGGGCATACGCGTAAAGGACGAGCGGAAGGGGTGGTTCGTGTACAGGTGGAGGACACGCCGGGGCGAGGTCGAGACGTTCATCGAGAGCCAGAAGCGCCAGATAATGGAGCGCCTCCAGCAGCGCCTAAACTATGAGAACTCCACCCAGTTCTACCACTGCGGCAACGACGACTGCCCCCGGGTAACGTTCGAGGATACGCTCGACGACATGTTCAAGTGCATGAACTGCGGCGGCGTGATGAACCTCAAGAAGAACGACCGGGCCAAAAAGGCCTTCGCCAGCAAGATAGAGACCATCCGCAACGACATGCAGCAGACGTTCTGAGCTGCCCGGTGCGCCTAGACCCCAAGCCCCGATCCGGAACGGCCGCCCGCGGAAGCGTTTCCAAGATGGACCATCCCAAGACGCTTCCGGCGGTGGCCTCTAGGAAATATATGGGCAGATGCGCCACCGGTGAAAGTGGCTGACGGCACGCGTTCCATGACGGATGTCCTAAAGGACAGCACCTCCAAGGTGATGAAAACGATTGACGCGCAGGTGCCGCTGTACGTCAGGATGAATTCGTCGATATATCGGGAACACAATCGCTTGGCCGAGAGCCTCCTTGAGGCCGGCTACAGCCTAGAGCGCATGGGGATTGGCGTGCCGCTGGGCCAAGAGGTCCGCTGGGCAGCGGATATGGGAATACAGCTGTACGCCAAGACCATGATGGCCCAAGCGGAGATGTATGGAGAATTCCTGAAGTGGTACCCGCAGGTGTACGTTTCCGCCCTGAGATCCTTTGATCAAGCGATGAAGAACTGGGTGCATATGGCTTACCCCGAGACTGGCCGAACCAGGCCCAAGACCACCGGATAGATGCAAAATGAGCCAGATAGTCACCGTAAATCCCGCCACCAACGAGACCATAGCCGAGTACGAGCAGATGGGCAAACAGTCGGTGGACGCGGCGGTGGCCCGGGCGCGGAGGGCCTTTCGGGAGTGGAAGCGCAGCTATGAGACGCGGCGGGGCTACATATACAACTTGGCCGAGTACCTGACTCAGCACAAGTACGAGCTGGCCGAGGTGGCCACCCAAGAGATGGGCAAGGCCATCAAAGAGTCCGTCGGGGAGGTGGAGAAATGCGCCAAGACCATGGTGTACTACGCCGACCACGGCGACAGCTTCATGGCAGACGAGGTGCTGAATACGGATGCCCGGAAGAGCTTTTTGGCCTTTGAACCGTTGGGGGTGATAGGCTCCATAATGCCCTGGAACTTTCCGTACTGGCAGGCCCTCCGCTTTGCGGCCCCGTGCCTGATGGCCGGCAACGTGATAGTGATGAAGCCCTCCCGGATCACGCTACAGTCGGGCCTGGAGATGGCCAAGGCGTTCGCCGAGGCCGGCGTTCCCGACGGCGTGTTCCAGTCCCTCACGGGCAGTGTGGAGACAGCCAACTGCCTGATAGACTCGGGCGTGTCGGCGGTGACCTTTACGGGAAGCACGCAGGCCGGTGCCTTGGTGGGCCAGAGGGCCGCCGGCAGGCTGAAAAAGTGCGTGCTGGAGCTGGGCGGAAGCGACCCGTTCATAGTGCTGGACGACGCCATCATAGAGGACGCGGCCGAAGGGGCGGTCAAGGGCAGGTTCATAAACTGCGGCCAGAGCTGCGTGGCATCCAAGCGATTCATAGTGGGCAAGAACATCGCCTCTGAGTTCATAGAGCGGTTCGTGAAGAACACCTCCAAGCTGACCGTCGGGGATCCCACCTCGATGGACACAGACATAGGACCGCTCTCCACCAGAGACGGCTTGGAAGCCATATCTGAGATGGTTGAGGATGCCCGCTCCAAGGGCGCCAACGTGCTGGCGGGCGGCAAGCAGATAGGCGACAAGGGATGCTTCTACGAGCCCACCATAGTCACCGACATCAAATCAGACATGATGATTGCCGCCGAGGAGACGTTCGGTCCGGTGGCGCCCATCACGGTGGTGGACGACGAGCGGGAGGCCATAAAGATCGCCAACGACACAGAGTTCGGCCTAGGCGCCAGCATATGGACCCGGGACCTGACAAAGGCCGAACGGATGTCGCGCCGCATCGAGTCGGGCATCGTAAGCGTGAACAACGTGGTTGTATCAGACCCTCGCATACCCTTCGGCGGGATAAAGAACAGCGGCTTCGGCAGGGAGCTCTCCCGCCACGGCATGATGGAGTTTGTCAACGTAAAGTCGGTACGGTTCTACGACAACCTGACGCACCACCACTACGTGGAGTAAGGATGCTCTACATGCTGCAAAAACTGTAGGGCCGACCCACCAGCCCACGTAGCACTTCATGTGACAGGGATTTACGCCCTACAAGTCTCTGGATTCAGGCCGCTCCACGCACCAATTGTATACGCGTCGCTGCGAGTCCCGCATCACTCCAATGCGGCGCGCCTGGGAGTGGTTCGGGACAATGCGGAAGCCCCGGGAGCGGTACATCTACGGTATGTTATGGAATCAGGACTATAAAAATACCAACGCGCCGCCGGGCGCGGC
>JAGWAW010000110.1 GCA_021296165.1 Nitrosopumilaceae archaeon
TGCCTTTCGGTCCCTAGCGGGCCTTGGCAGCGGGTGTGGGTTCATGATCATATTGTCGCAGATTTTTGGACAAGGCCGTCCAATGCTCAACGGCTTTAAGGGGCCACCATCTCGCGCAGACTTGTGGACATAATACGCCAAGGGTCCCCAGTGCTATTCCAGTATAACCAGAACAAGAAGTGGCTGGTTACCGTATCTGGAGACGAGACGCTACACACACACATTGGAGTCATACGGCATGCCGACGCCATCGGAAGGCCGTACGGCTCCCGCATCACCACCAACAAGGAAAAGTACCTGTACCTGCTCCGGCCCACCACGTACGACTACATCATGAAGATACAGCACGGCACCCAGATAGTGTATCCCAAGGACATAGGGTACATACTGGCCCGTTCCGGCTTGGAGGCGGGCCAGACCGTCGTGGAGATCGGGACGGGGAGCGGCGCCCTCACCACCGCCCTGGCCGGCGTGATCCGGCCCCGGGGACGGGTTCACACGTTTGACGTGGACGAGGGGTTCATTAGGATAGCCGAGAAGAACATCCGCAGGGCTGGTCTGTCCAAGTACGTGGTGCAATATACTGCGGACGTCAGGGAGATGGCGGAGATGCCCGTCTCTGACGCGGACCTGGCCATCATAGACTTGGGCGACCCTTGGAGCGCCGTACCACAGGTCCGCCGCATGCTGCGCGGCAGCGGATCCCTCTTCGCCGTGTGTCCCACCATGAACCAGTTGGAGAAGCTGGCGGCGGCCCTGACCGAGAACGAGTTCACCGACATAGAGTGCACCGAGAGGATTCTGCGCACCATAGAGGCCCGCGAGGGCAAGACCCGCCACTCGTTCCACGGCATAGGGCATACCGCATACCTGTGTTATGCCCGCAAGGCCTACTTCGAGCGTGACGGGGAGAGAGCAGCGGATTGACGCCCAACACGATGACCGCGGAGCTGGCCGGCGCGTTCATCCCGCCGCGGCATCCTGACTCTCGGAAGGGCCGCAACGGCAGGGTGTTGATAGTAGGCGGTGGCCGCATCTACCACGGGGCGCCGGCCTTGGCCGCGATGGCGGCGCTGCGGTCCGGGGCGGACTTGGCATACGCGGCCGTTCCCAACATAATGGCGGGCGCGGTACGCGCCGCGTCCTGCGACATCATAGTAATTCCCATGGCCGACCAGAAACTCACCCGCGGGGCGGCCTCGCAGCTGGCCGGCGCCATACCCAAAGGGATGGACTCGGCTGCCGTCGGCATGGGACTGAGTGTCACGGACGGGCTGGGAGTGCTGCTGAAGAGGCTGGTCGACATGGACGTGCGGGTGGTGTTGGATGCCGGCGCCCTGCTGCCCCACGAGATGGAGCACATCCGCGACAAAAACTGCATACTGACGCCCCACGCCGGCGAGTTTCGCAGGCTCTTTGGGGACGAGCCCCCTCCCGACACCGCGTCCCGGGCCGAGATGGTCAGTGCGAAGGCTATCGAGTGCGGCGCCACCATACTGCTCAAGGGCCCCGCAGACATAATATCCGACGGCAGGCGCACGTACATCAACACCGGAGAGGTTCCGGCCATGACGGCGGGCGGAACCGGGGACGTCCTGTCGGGCGTAGTGGCTGGCATACTGGCCCGAAACCGTAGCGGCGTGGAGGCCGCCGCCGCCGCTGCGTACATTAACAAGCGCGCCGGCACCCTGGCCCAGCGTGATGTGGGGTACCACATGGTTGCCTCGGATCTCATACCCCTTATCCCCCGGGTAATGGGACCGCTAGACCGGACGGCGCCATGACAGGTGTGGACACCGCCCGGATGGTCTCCAACCTGCAGCGATTGATCCGGCAGCCCAGTGTCTCGGCCACCGGCGAGGGCATAGGGGAGTGCGCGCGTCTAGTGTCCGAGATTCTGGAGGAGAACGGCATACACTCCAGACTCCTGACCGTCCCCGGCCACGCCCCCGTGGTGTACGGCCACCTGTCCGGGAGAGGCGGCGGCACCATACTCTTCTACAACCACTACGACGTGCAGCCGGCCGAGCCGCTGGACCTGTGGGAGCACCCCCCGTTTGGCGGAGTGGTGGAGGACGGCAGGGTGTATGGCCGGGGGGCCACCGACGACAAAGGAGAGATTGTCTCCCGCATAGAGGCCGTGCGGGCGCTCTCCGAGGCCGGAGAGCTTCTCTGCGACGTAAAGTTCGTCATCGAGGGCGAGGAGGAGAACGGGAGCAGGGGCATCCACGCGTATCTGGAGCGGTACGGTGATATCATGTCCTGCGATGGCATAGTCTGGGAATTCGGGTACGTGGACGAGCGGGCGCGGCCCATAATAGGGCTGGGCATGAAGGGGCTGATGTTCATCGAGATGACTGCCCGGGGACCCGGGCGGGACCTGCACTCGGGAGCTGCCCCACTAGTGCAGAACCCGGCCTGGAAGCTGGTGGGCGCCCTCTCCACGCTGGCCGGAGACGACGGCCGCATAATGATACCGGAGTGGTATGCCGAGGCGCAGCCATTTTCCGAGACAGACATGGAGGCCATCCAGAGGATGCCGTATGACGTCGGCGCCGTCAAGGAGGATCTGGGCATAGAGAGGTTCGTGCGGGAGCAGGATGCCCTACAGGCCAAGGAGGATCTGGCCAAGGTGGCCACCTGCAATATAGCCGGCATCTGGTCCGGATATTCCGGCGATGGAACCAAGACCGTACTGCCCGCCCGCGCCTCGGCCAAGCTGGACATGAGGCTGGTTCCCGGAATGGAGCCGCGGATGCAGTGGAGCCGCTTCCGGGACCATCTGTCGCGTAACGGTTACGGCGACATAGAGACGGAGCTGCTCCATGGGGAACCAGGCATCCGGACATCCCCGGACCATCCGTTCGTGCGGGCGGTGCGGGACGCGGCGGATGCGGCATACGGCACACACGTGCTCTCGGTGACATACCCCGAGACCGGCCCGATATGGCACTTCTCCACCAAGCTGAAAGCCCCATGCGTACTAGCCGGCGGCACCGACGTGCACGCGCGTCTTCATGCGCCCGACGAGTACGCGCGCATCGACTACATGGAGAAGACTGCAAAAATGATAATGTGGTTGCTTAGCCACCCTAGTGGATGAACCGCGGCAACCGCCCCACCACATGGGATATTGAAATGCGGCCCGGTCCCATCACTACTACCAACAGGGCGGCGGCCAGTAACACAATGTCGAACTCGGTGGCGCCATCGCCGGTAAATGCCTGCGCCCCCTTAACCAAGAAGATGGCACCCAGCATCACGATGGATAGCAGTGCCGAGGATATGCGTGTCAGCACACCGATGATCAACAGTATTCCAGGTACAAGCTCCGCCAGAGCTATGGGCACCTGCATGGCGGCAGGTATTCCCCAGTTGTCTAAAGCAAATGCAAATCCGGGATTGAACTTGCCAGCGCCGTGCACGATAAAGACCGTACCCACGGCGGCCCGGAGTCCCATCATTGTGATGTCTGGCAGTAGCCATCCCTTCAACTCGGCTGTACTCATTGCTCATGCTACTCGTCCTGCGTATAATAGAATTACGGTACAGGTTATTGGACTTGCCCGGATGGATGAATTTGATCTCACAATCGAGATTTTAGACATCTAGTCCCATATTCCCCCGGGCAAAGGGCCGGACATGGGCAAGCGGGAGACACAGTGCCCCAGAGGCGTGACAGATGGCGTGGACAGTACGACGGCAGTACCGGCTCGTTCTTCCCCGGCAGGTCGTGCAGGAGGATCATGCTTTGGCCGGACGGCCTTGGGTATCCCCCAAAGAAATAGTTACACGGCTATAGTGAGCCCACGTACTCGCGACACGTCTCCGATGAACACTGGCAGGTCGAGTCACACAGGCAGGAGCCCTGCATCTGGCAGTCGCACTCGGAACCCAGCTCGGCAGACATGGCGCACGAGCATGTGGCATCCACGGCCTGCGGTTCTGAGGGAGTCTCGGTAACCGTCGACTCGGTCTGCTCGTAATAGCTGCGGGTCTGCTGGTAGTCGGACGCATCGCGGAGTTGTGCCTCGCCCCTGTTAGTCTGGTACCCGCCCGACGCGCTGCTAGTCTTGTACCCCACCAGCTGGCTGGGATCTATTCCCTGCTGGCCCTGCTTCTCGTGCTTGAGTGCACGGTTGCTGAACACGAAGAAGAGACCGCCGCCGACAGCCGCCAGTGCCGCCATGCCGTATATTATGAATACCGGAAAGTCGCCCGTGGAGGTAGTGGCAAAGTCGTCCGGAGCCCTGTCGGTTATACCGGCGATCTCGACTCCTTCCAGTGTATCCAAGGCGCCGAACCCAATTACATGCAGGTTTGCCTGGTCTGCCGACTGCACCGCCCGCAACTCATACGAGATCTCGCCAGGTATGGTGGGGTGGGTGTTACCGGTGATGGTTGCATGCCACTCGCGCTCCACTTGGATCCCCTCCCGGATACTGCTCTCACCCATCGTCCAAGACGAGAGGACGTGCCCGGCCAGTTCATCAGACATGCCAAACTGTGAGGCATCCACGTTTATTCCGGTCGGGTCGAAGAGAAAGTGCCAGTTGGTCATTGGCTGCTCCAAGATGAAGTCGGCGTTTATCAGAGGTATGGAGAGTATCTCTCCGGCCTCCGTGCCGTGGACCAGATCGTATATCACGGGCTCTTGGGTCTGTAGCATGTTAATCGGGATGTTCACATCTATATCGTCTATCACTACGGGTATGTCGCTGCTCAGACCCCGCCAGCCCAGATCCACCAAGGTCCGGAGCTGATCCTGGGTAATGACATAGTTTGTTATCGAGCCGAGTAGAACCACCCTAAAGTCCATGGAAGTGTTAATGTCGCGGCCGGTCAGGTGCATGGAGTACTCCACCGTCAGGTCGGTCACCGATGCGGTACTGCCATCGCTGCGGATCTTGTCATTGAGGCTCTGCATCAGTCTCTGCACCGCCGGGTCGTCGGGTCCTGCCTCACCGGTCAGCACCCACTCCGACCCGTGGAGAGTCTCTGACAGGCCACTGCCGACTGGATACTCGATGAAGGCGGTTCTCTGGTATATCACCTTGAAGGGCGACGAGTTCGTGTCTGGATTCAGACGGGCCTCCATCTGAGCCCCCAAGGCTGGCGCGACACCGCTGGCCACTATCAGGCCCGACAGTAACACTGCAAAAACCATTACCCTCATGCCCAATGCCGGTAGGCCATCATGTAATAAACCTTGGTTATGAGATCTACGTACACACTCAACCCCTCGCCGGTTTGAAAAGCACGATCTTCGCATATCGCCAAACCCCCGCGTATCGGCAATGCCTGGTGGTCGATGGAACGTCTCCAACCGCATGGCGGTGATACGAATTCGAACATGTATGGC
>JAGWAW010000111.1 GCA_021296165.1 Nitrosopumilaceae archaeon
CGATGCTTGCGCTGTCTGACATGGTATGGTACAAGGCCAGATGGAATGGTGTGGAGGCGCTGCGGATGAACCCGTACCGCACGTCAAAACTGTGCGCGATATGCAGGTATGTCCTGGAGGGGCGGGACTACCGTTTTAGATACTGCCGCCGGTGCAACGTTCGCGCAGACAGAGACGTGAACGCATCGGACAACGTGCGGCTGATTGTTACCGCAGCAAGGTACGGGCCCGCGGTTCGGGCCCTTCCGGACGAAGCCGGGCGGACCGCGGACCTAACTGTCTGTCCCGCGGACCTCATGACTGATGGAATGACCATCCTGGTGGACGGAAAAGTTGTGTGGAGCCGTCAACACGGTTTGCAACGGAACCCATTTTGACATGCGGGTGACGTTGGAGATCCTGCCTGGCCGCGGCCAGCCGGTCTGCCGAACCGCCGCATGCGGCAGTCGCGCCGGAATCGCCAGTCCGGACAGGACACCACTCCAAGATTGGAATCTTGAGCCACCCCCCGCGGCGCACTTCAAGGGCAAGACAGCGGCACACCATGGCCAACAGGCGTCAGGGTCTCGTCGGCCAGGTCAGTGAGCCAAATGGCAGGTCATGCTCGGTTGATTTATGCACCAGCCCGACGGCTGCCAACAAAGATATAAAAATCGCCGGGCGGTACCGTTCACAATGGGAGGCCAAGCGCTAAATCTGAAGGTACTGGAGGCCTACACCCGGGACGTGGGGCGCGGCGTGGCGCGCATAGACTACGACTCCATGGACACGCTGGGAGCCTCCACCGGCGACGTGCTGGAGATAAAGGGAAAGCGCCGGTCGGTCGCCAAGTGCCTCCCACTGTACCCCTCCGACGAGGGCAAGGGCATCATAAGGATAGACGGGCTGGGGAGGAACAACTCCGGCATAGCCATAGGCGACACCATATCCGTCCGCAAGATAAAGGCCGTCCCCGCCGAGAAGATCGTGGTGGCCCCGCTGGAGGCCATACCCCCCATAGACGAGAGGTACTTGGCCGATGCCCTAGAGAGCGTCCCGCTCATAAAGGGCGACAACGTCATGGTGCCCTACTTCGGCGGCAGGCTCACCTTCCAGATAATAGGCGTGACGCCGGCCTCCGACGCGGTCCTGGTCACCCAGAAGACCGTGTTCCACATAGCCGAGAAGGGCGAGACGCTCCGGGGCGTGCCCCAGGTCACCTACGAGGACATAGGCGGGCTCACCGACGAGATAAAGAAGGTGCGGGAGATGATCGAGCTGCCCCTGCGGCACCCCGAGATATTCGAGAAGCTGGGCATAGAGGCCCCCAAGGGCGTGCTGCTGTACGGCCCGCCGGGGACCGGCAAGACCCTGCTGGCCAAGGCCGTCGCCAACGAGTCCAACGCCCACTTCATATCCATATCCGGTCCTGAGATCATGTCAAAGTTCTACGGCGAGTCAGAGGCGCGCCTCCGGGAGATATTCAAGGAGGCGCGCGAGAAGGCCCCCTCCATCATATTCGTCGACGAGATAGACTCGATAGCCCCCAAGCGCGAGGAGGTCACCGGCGAGGTGGAGAGGCGCGTGGTCTCGCAGATGCTCTCGCTGATGGACGGGCTGGAGGCGCGCGGCAAGGTCATAGTGATATCGGCCACCAACCGCCCCAACGCCATAGACCCGGCCCTCCGGAGGCCGGGGCGGTTCGACCGCGAGATAGAGATCCGCGTGCCCGACAAGAAGGGCCGCAAGGACATCCTGTCCATACACACCCGGAACATGCCGTTGCAGCTGGACTCCAAGGGGTCCGAGGACGTCGACATAGACAGGGTGGCGGCGGTCAGCCACGGGTACGTGGGTGCCGACCTGGAGTACCTCTGCAAGGAGGCGGCCATGAAGTGCCTCAGGAGGCTGCTGCCGGAGCTCACTCTGGAGGACGAGAAGATCCCCCCCGAGACGCTGGACAAGCTGATAGTGAACAACTCCGACTTCCAGCGGGCCCTCATAGAGGTGACCGCCTCGGGCATGCGCGAGGTATTCATAGAGAACCCCGACGTAAAGTGGCAGGATGTGGGCGGCCTCGCCGACGTGAAGCGGGAGCTGCAGGAGGCCGTGGAGTGGCCCATGAAGCATCCGGGGCTGTACGACAAGCTGGGCCACCGCATGCCCAGGGGCATCCTGCTGCACGGCGACAGCGGCACCGGCAAGACCCTGCTGGCCAAGGCCGTCGCCACCGAGTCGGAGGCCAACTTCGTCTCAGTCAGGGGGCCGGAGCTTCTCTCCAAGTGGGTGGGGGAGTCTGAGCGCGGCATCCGCGAGATATTCCGGCGCGCCCGGCAGGCCTCGCCGTGCGTGATATTCTTCGACGAGATCGACTCGATAGCCCCCATCAGGGGCGCCGGCGGCGAGACGGCCGTCACCGAGCGGGTCGTGAGCCAGCTGCTGACGGAGATGGACGGCATGGAGAACATGCAGGGGGTCGTGGTGCTGGCGGCCACCAACCGCGTCGACATAATAGACCCGGCGCTGCTCCGGCCCGGGCGCTTCGACAAGATCATAAAGGTTCCCATGCCCGACAAGGACAGCCGCCGGCGCATACTGGAGATAAACGCCAAGAGCATATCGGTCGCCGACGACGTCGATATTGAAAAGCTGGCCGAGCTCACCGACGGGATGAGCGGGGCCGACACCGCCTCGATAGCCAACACGGCCGTCTCGCTGGTGATACACGAGTTTCTGGACGGCGACGGGGCGGTGCTCTCGGCGGGAGACGGGGCATCCTCCGATGATGGTTCCATGCCCACGCCCTCGGCCGCGGACATCGAGAAGCGGTCGGAGAACGCCAAGGTCACCATGAGGCACCTTGTGGACGCCGTCAGGAAGGTCCGCGAGCAGAAGGACCTCAAGATGCAGGAGAAGATGATAACTCCGTACTTCCGCTAGACCCATGCCCTCCGGATACGACGGCAGGGTGCTCCAGACACTGGACAGGCACCAAGCTGGCGTGGGTGACCGCGTCGCCATAGACTCGGACATACGCTATACCGGGACCATAATGCCGCGGTACCACCACTCCGACGACTCCCACATAGTGCTGAAGCTGGACAACGGGTACAACGTGGGCGTATCCATACGAAACATAACGGGCATCAGCATACTGGAGCGCCGCCCCTCGGCGCCGCCCTCGGCGCCTCCCCCCGAGCCCCGGAGCGACCTGCCAGACATACTGCTGGTCTCCACGGGGGGCACCATCGCCAGCCGCGTGGACTACCGCACAGGGGCGGTCACCCCCGCCCTGGACGCCGCCCAGCTGGGCGAGTCCATGCCGGAGCTGTACGATATGGCCAACATACGCCCCCTGCGGCTGCTCTCCGAGTACTCGGAGAACATAACCCCCGAGCACTGGCTGGAGATGGCCGGCGCCATACACCGGGAAAGATCCGGATACGCCGGAATAATACTGGCGCACGGCACCGACACCATGCACTACACGGCCGCATACCTATCCTTCGCGCTGGCCGGGTGCGACACCCCCATAGTGCTGACCGGATCCCAGCGCTCCTCGGACCGGGCCTCCTCGGACGCGGCGCTGAACCTGGCCGGGGCCGTCTCGGCCATCGCGCAGGGCATACCCCGGGGGGTGTACATAGCGATGCACCACACCCAGAGCGACGATGATACAGCCATACACCACGGGACGCGGGCCAGAAAGAGCCACGCCAGCGCGCGGGGGGCGTTCCGCACCATAAACGGGGAGCCCGCCTATATGGTGCGGGGGGGCGTGCTGGAGCGCCACACGCACGGAGACTACTGGGATGGCGCCCCGTACTCCCCGGCCATATCGGTGGACCGTCGGGCGGCCCTGGTGAAGTACCACCCCGGGTACGACGCGGCGCTGCTGGACCACATGGCGGAGGGGCGCCGGGCGGTGATACTGGAGGGCACTGGTCTGGGGCATGTGGGCCGCGAGGCATACCACTCCATACGGTCCATGATACGGCGGGGCATATTCGTGGGGATGACCACCCAGTGCATAGAGGGGCGGGTCCGGATGACCGTGTACGAGAGCGGGAGGGACCTGCTGGACCTGGGCGTCACGCCGCTGCGCATGATCCCCGAGACGGCCCTGGTCAAGGCCATGTGGGCCGCCTCCCGCGATATGGACATGCGCGATACCATGGTATCGGAGATGGCCTCGGAGATGGTGTGATGGACGGGGGCGTCCTGGTGGGACTGGAGATACACCAGCAGCTGGACACCGGCAGCAAGCTGTTCTGCAGGTGTACTGGAGTACGGGAGCCCGGGCGCACGGAGTCGTTCGTGAGGAGGCTGCGCCCCGTAAGGAGCGAGATGGGAGGGTACGACCCGGCCGCCCTCTTTGAGGAGTCACGAAACAAGGCGATACAGTACCGGGCGGATACGAACAACACGTGTTTGGTGGAGCGGGACGAGGAGCCCCCCCGCGAGGTCGACCACATGTCCAAGAGGGCCGCCCTGGTGGTGGCCGCCGCCCTGGAGTCGTCCGTGTTCGAGGAGGTGTACCCCATGAGGAAGACCGTGATAGACGGCTCCAACACCAGCGGGTTCCAGAGGACGATGCTGGTCGCCCAAGGCGGCCGGCTGCGCGCCGGCGACACATGCGTGGGCGTGCAGTCCATATGCCTGGAGGAGGACTCGGCCAGGCCGCTGGGCGAGGAGGGCGACATGAAGGCATACGCGCTGGACCGGCTGGGAATACCGCTGGTGGAGATAGCGCTGGAGCCCGTTCCGGGGGATCCCAAGGCGGTGCGGCGCGTGGCCGAGACCCTGGGGAGGCTGCTCCGGAGGACCGGCATGGTCGCCCGGGGCATAGGCACCATACGGCAGGACGTCAACGTCTCGGTGCGGGGGGGCGGCGGCATAGTGGAGGTGAAGGGGGTGCAGTACCTGGACCAGCTGGAGAAGGTCATAGAGTATGAGGGGATGCGGCAGGTCGGGCTGCTCTCCGTGCGGGATATGATACGGGAGAGGGATCTGGCCCCGCCCGGGGACGACGACATATTCGACGCTACAGATATGATGGAAGGGTGCGGGTCCGATATAGTGCGGGGGGCCCTGCGCCGGGGGGACCGCATATGCGGCGTGCGCCTGCGGGGGTATGCCGGGATACTGGGGATGGAGCCCCGCCCGGGGATACGGCTGGGCCGGGAGCTGGGAGAGGCCGTCAAGTATTATGGGGTGGGCGGTGTGTTCCACACCGACGAGCTGCCCGGATATGGGATAGGGGAGGGCGACGTCGCATCCCTGTATGGCCATGCGGGGGCGACGCCGGATGCAGACGCCCTGGTGCTGGTGGCCGCGCCCCCCGGCCGCGTGAGCCACGTGGTGCACTCCATCATGCGCCGGGTGGGGCAGGCCGGCGAGGGGGTGCCCGCCGAGACCCGGCTGGCCGAGCAGTCCGGGCGGACTATATTCATGCGCCCCCGGCCAGGATCGGCCCGGATGTACCCGGAGACGGACATCCCCCCCGTGCTGGTCTCCGGGGAGGACATGGCCGAGGCGCGGAGCATGATACCCATACCCTGGGAGGAGGCTGTGCGGGAGTGCTCGGCCAAATA
>JAGWAW010000112.1:0-5255 GCA_021296165.1 Nitrosopumilaceae archaeon
TGCCTTTCGGTCCCTAGCGGGCCTTGGCAGCGGGTGTGGGTTCATGATCATATTGTCGCAGATTTTTGGACAAGGCCGCCTGCGATTCTCAGGGGGCAAGACCCAGAAGATTCATACAGTTTTAAATAGTCCGCCGCGGCCACACATGGCATGAGCAATCCGCAGAGCCGTGATGTCAAGGAGGCCATAATGAGGTGCATCAGCGAGGAGGGGATGACCGACAAGCAGCAGATATACTCGCGTGTGGTGAAGGAGCTGGGCGTTCCCCGGCCGACGGTGCGCCGGGTGGCCGGAGCCTTGCGGAACGAGCTGGCCGCCGAGATTACCGAACTGGATGAGAAGCTCCGCCGCTCCAAGGAGCAGCTGGAAGGAATCAGCTGACGGCAGGGCGCGGAGAGTGCGGCTGCCCTCTCGGCGATCCGAGACGCGCGCGTTTGGGTTGGCACGATTACCCGTCGACTTATCGGTATGATTCGCGCAGTTTGAGGCTCCATGCGGCAATATGGTGGCCGGCATGACCTGCAAAAACCGTCCAGATCAGACTGCAGAGCCATTCTTGAGAATTTTCTGGAACCGCGCCGGGCCTAAATGCGACGCCAATTCGGCCATTACTGTTATAAATCGCCGTCTGGGGTGCCATAGTGATGGGGTACCTCAAGAACCACTTGGCGACCCTAGTGATGGGTGTCTTTGCGGCCGTGCTCACCGGCCTGTGGCCGTACTTTAACGACTTTGCGCCCGTTCTGGACTTTGTGTTTCTGATGGCGGTGCCCATATCATGGTTTCTGGTGGTGATACTGTGGCTGGCCCAAGTGAGCACCAACTACATGCACCCCTCGGGCAGCTCCCACGACCATCCTCACGAGCCCAATCCCGCGCTAGTCCACTTGGTCGGGGTTGGGACCGGCCAGGAAGGTACGCCCCCCGGCAACTCCGAGGAGGTCTTGGCGGCGCGCGCCCAGCTGAGCAGGGAGCTGGAGGATCTCAGGCAGAGCGTAAAGCTGAAGGACGGCGAGATAGACGGCCTCAAGAGGCAGATAGCGGCCTTGGAGACGCAGGTCCAGATAGAGTCCCTCCGGACGGAGCTGGCCAACCTGAGGAGCGCCGCCTCAAGCGACTAGTGGCAGCACCCTTCGCCGTGGTTTGACTTGCATCGGGGGCAGCTGACCGCCCCACCGAAGTGGCACCTGCAGTCGCACTCGGCGGGGGTCTCCCTCATCCCCTCAGCCTTCTTGCCATCTGCAGGGTGTCGTCGGCCATCTCCCGCAGCCTCTCGGCCGCCTGCTCGCCGGGGGCCTGGCCCTCAACATCATCCACGGTCATGTATACGGCCTTGGGGTTGGCTATCACCCTGAAGTAGGAGAGTAGCTGCGTGAGGAGGGTCTGGACATCCGTAAAGCCGATGTTTCCGGCAGCCAGTATGGTCATGCCCGCCACCTTTCCGGCGGTGGCCTTGTAGTTGATGTACTCGAAGAGGTTCTTGAGCGCCCCGCTGAAGAAGGAGTTGTAGATGGGCGTGCCCACCAGCCACACGTCCGCCTCGGTGATCAGCCGGGCGGCCTCGGTGGTGGCGTCGCCGTACTCTATGCCGTATCCGCGGTAGCACTCTATGTCGCCGTCGGCCAGGTTGATGAAGGAGGTGTCCGGCTCTTGGCCCCTGACGTAGTCGTACACGTACCTCATGGGTATCTGGGTAAGGCCGTCCTTTCTGGGGCTTCCAGATATCACGACGACCTTCATGGATCCGCGGCCGCCCCTCCTGCTTATTTGTGTTGGCAGCGGCCGGGGCTGTGCGTGCCGGCGAATGTATCGGAACGAGGGATGTTGCGGTCCCTTCGGAGAGCGTGCGGCGGCCCCTGGACGGGGGTGCATCGTGCAGTAGATATGGCTCAGGCTGCCGGGCGGCGCGGCCCCCAGCCGCAAATACCATACCGAAAACCCGACAAATCTTTATGGGCGCCGCGCCCCTCCGATGTTGTGGCCGCAGTCGACCCGCCAATGGGCGCCGACTCCATCCTGGAGCGCTGCACCGGGCCGGGATCCCCGTACCGTATATCCGGCTCGGACGTGTCGCTGTTCTTGGAGTCGCCGTTCTCGCTGTACTGCAAGCACTTTGCGGACCGCTCCGAGAGGGACCCTCCCGACGCCTCCCAGGATCTCTTTGCCGAGCACGGGCACAGCCACGAGGTCCGGATCATGCGGGATCTCTACCCGAGCGAGGCGCCCACCGAAGAGAGTGCCCAGTCACCCCCGCGTAGGGAGGGGCGTCCCCCGCGCCGGAGGGGGCGCAGGAGCAGGCCGTGGGTCAGCCCCCGGGAGCACGCCGCCCGGCTGGACAAATCCCGGGTGCGCGAGTTTGAAAAGACCCTGAACATGATGCGCCAGGGCGCCGAGACCCTTCTGGAGCCGCAACTATGCTTCTTTCCACGAGGGATGCACGGGAGCCCCGATATTCTGGAGAGGCATGACGGCGAGTCGCTCCTGGGGGGGCACTACTACGTCGTCAAGGAGATAAAGTCGTCCAGAAAGATAAGGCGCAAGCATGTGATGCAGGCGGCATTCTACAACGTGATGCTGGGCGAGATACAGGGCAGGCTGCCGGAGCGCTTCCACCTGCTCAACGCCGGGGGCGAGGACATGCCGTACGAGCATGAAAAGTACGCCGAGACCATACAGGAGGTGATATCGGGCGTGGCCCAGATAATGGAGGGCCAGATGCCCCCGGTCTGGTACGGCCGGGGGATATTCCCGTGGAGCGAGTACTCGGACAAGGTGGCCGTACAAAAGGACGATCTCTCCCTGATATCGGGGATGGACCGGGAGTCCAAGCGGGCGCTGGAGGAGAACGGCATAGGCACGGTGGCGGCGCTGCTGGAGGCGGGAGCCGCGGCCCTGGTGGGTCTGGGCGTGCAGCCCGGCGACGCCGCCCGGTACGCGGTCCGGGCCGGGGCCATAAAGTCGGGCAACCCGGCGCAGCTGGGCCAGCCCCTGCCCGTGCCCAATGCGGACGCGGACGTCTTCCTGAGGGTGGAGGAGGCCATGAGTGGGGAGGTGTACATGATCGGGGTGCTGACCCGGTCCGGGAATGAGCGGCGCCACCACACGTTCGTCTCGGAGGGCCCCGACGGCGAGGCGCGCATCCTGGGGGAGTTTCTGGACGTGGTCGGCGGCCTGGGCCGGTGCGCCACATACTACTGGGGATCCGGGGAGGCGGTCATCTCCCGGCTGGCCGGGAAGCACCGGGATGGCGCACTGCCGGAGATGAGCATGACCGATCTACAGCAGCTGGCGGCGCAGGTGGTGGCCTTTCCCACGTACCGGGACAAGCTCAAGATGGTCGCCGAGTGGATGGGGTTTGGGTGGAGGGACCCCGACGCCGACTGGGGGCGGGCGGTCACGGCGTACCGCAAGTATGCCCGGGACCCCGCCCGGCGGGACTGCCTGGAATACATAGTGGAGTACACCGAGGACAACTGCTCGGCCGTGGAACGGGTGTGGGACTGGCTGCTGGAGCGAAACCGCATAGTGCGGGAATGAAAAAGCGGGCTTGGAGGGCTTCGATCCCACGACCTGTAACTTAGGAGGCTACCGCGCTATCCATGTTCCGCGTCAACGACTCTGCGCCACAAGCCCAGCGGGATGCGGGGCCATGATAATTTAAGGCTAATCAGCCCCGTCCAGCGCCCCGCGGAGCGGCTCCCAGGCAGCTCCCGGCTCCCCCTCCCACCTCTCGAAGGCCACCACGCTGCTCAGCTTGGTTCTGGGCAGCCAGCCGGCCGCCTCCAGGTCCGGCTTGGGGGCGAACTCCTCCACGTACCCTACGCACAGGTACGCCACCGGCTCCACGTGCGGCGGCAGGCGCAGGCACTCCCGGATGGTGTCGTTGGAGAGTATGCTGACCCACCCCACCCCGACCCCCTCGGAGCGGGCGGCCAGCCACAGGTTCTGCACGGCGCAGCAGACGCTGTACACTCCGGTCTGGGGAATGCTGGTCCTTCCTATGACGAAGGGCCCGAACCTGGTGGGGTCGTACGTGACGCAGACGTTTACGAACGACTCCATTATGCCCTCCAGCTTGAGGGAGTCGTACGCGGAGCGGCGCTCCCCCTCCAGCATCGCCGAGGAGCGCTCCCTCTCGGCGTCGAACGACTCCCTTATGCGGCGGCGGGTGGCGCGGTCCCGCACCAGGATGAAGTTCCACGGCTGCGAGAAGCCCACCGAGGGGGCGCGGTGCGCCGCGTGCAGTATTCGGGCCAGCACGGTGTCGGGGACCGGCTCGGGGGTGAAGCGGGCCCGGACGTCGCGGCGTGTGTGTATGGCCTTGTACAGGCCGTTGCGCTCCTCGTCGGTAAAGTCCACGCGCCTCGGGCGGCCGCCCGCCCGTTAAAAATTTAATACGAGTGTCATGAAGGCATCAACCGGGCCGGTCGTCTAGCCGGTTAGGATACCGCCTCGACACGGCGGTGGTCGTGAGTTCGAATCTCATCCGGCCCACCAGTTTAGGGTATCGACGACTCAAAGTCGACCTCCACTATGGCCCAGGCCGACTCGACCATGATCATGCCCGTGGCCTCGTACTGCGCTATGCGGGAGCCGGTCACGTCCCCGTATATGCCGGCGCCCGTGTCGTCGGATGTTATGGTCATCATGCTCTTCAGGGGGATGGCCGAGCCGCCGTAGAACGCGGCCCGCCCCGGCATGGCTATGTCCTCGGTGGAGTACTGGCCCGACCCTATGAGGCGCCCGTCCCCGTACAGCTCGTACGTGATCAGCGGCACCGTGAAGGTCTTCTCGCTGGGGTTCTCCACCATGAAGGTGACCTCTAGGGTGGCCTTGTTCTGGATGGTGTTTACGTTCCTGACCTCCACGCTCTGCAGGCTTATCTGGGCCTGCTCCAAGTGCGGGTTGTCCAGGCTGCTGTAGAAGACCACGAAGCCCATCAGGGCCAGCATGCCGGCGATGGCCGCGTAAACGGTCATCCTGCTCTGCAGGTTCAATGTACAGGCGACGCACCGTTCCACTAAAAGTGTTAACGTTGCGGGAGGGTACTGCTATCCGAGAATCATGTTGCTTAGGCGAGACTAATAACGCGCGGCAAGACTGCTGTAAGCTGCATAAATCGCGCGAAAAGATGAAGCCAAAGCTTATGGACAGGGCCATCTGGTATGCCATCCGGCAACCGAAGAAGGGGAGGGGCACCCGAGTGGTGGCCGAGGCGCCTGGCGTGGCGCCTGGCGTGGCGCCTGGCGTGGCGC
>JAGWAW010000112.1:5411-10711 GCA_021296165.1 Nitrosopumilaceae archaeon
GGCTGCGCAAGAAGGGACATGATATAAGCCGCTACAGGGCATACGAAATAATGAAGTCCGCGGGCCTGGTCACAGACTCTCCCGTAAAGTCCGGGTAGCAAAAGTGGGTGAGATACGAGCGTACATACTCCAACGCCATGTGGCACACCGACTGGCACTCCATGAAGGACCCGCGCATGAAGGGGCTGAGCCTGATCACCCATCTGGATGACGTTTCGGTGCGTTACGGGGGCCGCGCTATTCTAGGAGGCCACCTTGGAGAACGCGGTGGCCGCACGCCGGCATGCCATATGCGGGTTCGGCGTGCCGGCCACCATCCTGTCGGATAACGGATCCTGCCTTGTGCGCAGGGGCGGCCGCAAGAAGCAGGCCGGTATCTGGACCCGACCATATTTGAGAGCGAGCTGCTGACCCTCAACATAGGCCTGATCAACTCACGGCCGTACCACCCGCAGACCAACGGCAAGCTGGAGCGGTTCAACAAGAGCCTTGAGGACGAGATCTGGAACTACCCCGGTCTGGACGACTATATCGAATACCATAACACCGACCGGCTGCACTTCTCACTAGATATGGACAACTATGAGACGCCGTCAATGGCATTCCGCAACAAGTGGGCCGACGAGGAGATAAGGATGCACAATCCGAACCGGATGGGGGGACATCAATCGCTGACGGACAAAACGAGGCGCGACATGATTCTCGGGTACTACATGTACCTAGACGGTTGAAAAAGAGTGTCCGTGTGGAGTCACAACTGTTTACCAGCACGGAAAAAGGAATCCTTGGACTTTTCGTCGTATGTGACGATGACCTGCGTGTCGCGGACCTCGAGGTGCTCGACTGCGGCGGCAGTGACGGCCTCGGCGAACGCGCGTTTTTGCTCCGGGGAGTGGCCGACCTTCATCGACACTGTTATGGTGGGCATTGGATGTGGTCGGGGTTAGTCTGATATATCTGCGTCGATTGAGGCCGGGTTACGGCTATGGATACAATTTTATAGCTGATTCTATGAATTTAGTTCTTTACATCTCCTGTATCTAATTGGACAGTTCTAGGCATGTACCATGGTTTGGACAATGACAATCGCCCGGTTATTGTCCAATCTCTGGTACATGCGTGAAACTGTCCAATTAGATACATGGGGAAGGGGCGGTCACGACCGGCTAGAACTCTGTCCTAACCGTGCTCATCTGTCGGCCCAACTTCGGTCGTGCGGCGGCATGACTCTCATGCCATATGTGGCACACACCTCTCCAGCTCACGGGCCATCGATTCGTCCCTCCACTTGTTGTACAGTGCCGCCTCGAGCCGTATCTCCTGGATGATGTTCTCCCACTTGGACATCACGTGTTCCCCGAATACGCGCTTGAATATCGAAAATGCCCCCTCGCCACGCCCATCCCGACCCTATGGGCGGCGGCCAGCATAATCAGCGTCTCCGAATATCGGTACGGGGCGCCCACATTTCCTTCGTTTGTGTGGTTGACCTCGCCCTCCCATTCGGGATTGTACTCTATGAACATGTCCGCCCCCCGTTTGACGTACTTTTCGTTGTCCGCCTTTGTCATGGAAATGTGGCCAAATGATGCGATCATTATGTCTTTCGACCCGTACGGGCGACACTCAGGTACAATTAGGATACAGAGTTTTGCGCGTACACGTTTAGGCTCAGCACAAGTATCTGATGGCTTTCACTGGCATGTTTAGTATGATTTACATGAATTGAACATCATATGGCCAGATTATGCTCGATATATCCGTAAAATCTGTAAGACCAGTGCTGTAAAAACACTTTTTGTGCATTTTCTGGCATCACGCCTAGCATAAACGTACACTTTTGCGCGTACAAAATGTTTATAATACGCCCTCCAAAGGGGTGTGATGTTGCGTATGTTAAGCGGGTTGTGTGGCATGTTTATGGTCCTTGCGCTGGCTGCGGCAGTGTCGGTGGCGACATACGGTCCCGCCTACGCCCAGTCCGCTGACGAACCAGTTACAGTTTACGTGGGCGTGCTGACCCCCGGCTCCGCAATTGAGGCGGCGGCCATAACCCAGTCGATACAAGACGTCAACGACATACTGGAGTTGACCGGAGCCGAGTGGCGCTTGGAGGCAGTATATCCTGATGGCAGCACCAGCCTTGCCGAGTTCATTGCCGAGTCTCAGGAGGATGGCGTCATGGCGTTTGTCGGGCCCGGGGATACGGTCAACCTTTTGCGGGCAAAGGAGGCTATCGCGAACACCGGCTACAACGCCGTATACGTGGGCTGCTGCGTGCCGGCCACTCACCATGACGTGCTGGGAAGCGACAACAACGTCTTTGTTTTGGCACCAGACGTGCTGGACCAAGCCGCCGCCGTTGCCGCGGCCATGGAGGCTGCCGGTATAGATTACGCCATACCCGTGTACTCGGGGGATCTGCAGTCCAGTCACATGAGGGCGAGCATAGCGGCCCAGTTTGACGGCGTGATGGATTCGGGGGTGCTGGTTCCGCTTCACACACTGGACTATTCTCCGGTGGTCTCTGTAGTGGCAGGCAAGGTCGAGTCGGCCAACGGCAAGGCCGCCGTCTTGGTTCTGGAGCCGGATGCCACCGGGGGCCTGATGGCGGCCGGATCCGCCTTGGCCGATGTCGCTTGGTTTGGGACGAGCTCCGCGTCGGGCCTGCCGAGTTTGGACGGCGCTGCGGCGGACTTTGCAGAGAGTGTGGGCTATGTGGTTCCCAAGTTTGGGTCCCTGCACGAGCCCCGCCTCATGGTAAACCTGCTCTACACCCAGGAGGCATGGAGCGCATACGAGGCGGTCCAGATTGCCGCCTATTCCCTGTCGAATCCGACAGCAGACTTTGTGCCATTCTTTGGCCGGTGGACACCCATGCCCGTCCAGGCGCCGCCGGTATCTGACGCAGAGGCGCTCGCCACGGCGCTGCCCCTTTACGCTGCCGCGTACGGCGGTGGAACCGGCAGCGCCGAGATGAACGCGAACGGGGGACTGGCGTCTGCCTCGCACCTGCTGTATGGCATGGCAGACGGAACTTGGGTGAAAGAGGCAGTGTACAACCCGTCGGTAACCACCATCGTTGGCCGCACAACCAACGGACACTTGGGAGACTTTGTGTACCTGTTTGAGCCTACCCACAGGCTGCATGACGTCCATACCGTGGGCGCCCTCCTGCCGCTGAGCGGTTCGTTGGGGGGACCCGCCGAGCAGCGTCTCACTGCGGCGCGGGTTGCAACCTCTGTCATAAACGAACTCAACGACGGCTACGGGAACGACTGGTACGTGGACCTGCTCATTGAGGATACCCAAACCGATCCCGACGTGGCCCTTGAGAAGCTAAAGAAGATGGACAGACTGGGAGTAAAGATGGTGGTGGGCCCCTCGTCAAGCGCCAGCGCCGCCGCCGTAAGGGAGTATGCCCACCAGAACGACATCGTACTGTTGAGCCCCTCCACCAGCCACGCCCTGTCCATACCCGGCGACAGCCTCTACCGTGTCAGCCCGCCCAGTATACACGAGGTGACCGTGTTGACGAATATGCTTGAGCGGGATGGCACAGAATATGTGGTTGCCATATACAGAGAGGACTTGTGGGGAGGCACCCTGGTAGAGGGCCTGCTGTCTGAGTTTGGCGGGACCATAAACACGGAGAACGGGTACAGTCCCGAGCTGGCCAACGAGGGCATACTGGACTACGAGAGGATTGCCGCCGACGTGGCCGAGGACGTCTTGGCTTTGGTGGAGGAGCATGGCGAGTCCACCGTTGCCGTAATGATGATAGGATTCGAGGAGTCGGCCGACATACTGGAGGCGGCCTCGCTCCATCCGGTACTGGGATCAGTGCAGTGGTATGGCAGCGCCGGCAACGCAAACCGCCTGGCCATTCCGGCCAACGATGCGGCGCTCGCCTTTGCCGAGAGCGTGGACTTCAAGGGACCCATCCTGATGCTTGACGATGGCATTGCCGCCCAGGTCGCCGCCGAATACCTAATAGTATTGCATATTGGCGAGCATTTAGACCCATACTCGTATGTCACGTATGATGCCGTGCTTACCGCCGGGTTCACCGTGGGTAACACGGCAGGGCTCCCCGCCTCGGAGGTGGGGCCGATACTGGGCCCTGCAATCGGCAACACTGTAAATTTCATTGCAGGGGACGGCGGACTCGACGAGAACGGGGATCTGGCGGGCGCCGATTACGACATTTGGCAGATAAAGGACGGCAGGTGGCACAACATACTGGTTTACGACTCTGACAGGGAAAAGTTCCTTAGGGAAGTGACTGTGGGGGTGCCGACGCCATTTTCAGGAATCCATGCCAACTCCTTCCCACAGCGCACGGCGGTTTATTGGTTGGCCGAGATTGTAACCAATGAGGTGCTTGCGAGGCAGGACGCGGACTGGCGGCTTGTCATGGAGTCTCAAGACACTGCCGGCGATCCCCAAAGAGCGCTACAGGTCGTAAAGTCCATGCACGAGAGGGGCATAAACCTGCTGCTGGGTCCCCCCGACACCGCCAGCCTTGAGGCTGTGCGTCAATATGTAGACGAAAACAACATGCTCGCCCTTAGCTGCTGCTCGACCGGAACGGACCTGGCCCTGCCCGACCGCATATTCAGACTGGCACCAGACGACACCAGGGAGGCAGAGGCGCTCAACGCGCTCTTTGAGGAGCACGCAACCGGACACCTGATAACAGCATACAGGGATGACGCGTTCGGGTCCTCCCTGAACCGGGCGGTCACGGAGACCTTCGGAGGAAATGTAGTAGAGATACATCATAGGCTGCTGGATTACGGTTCCCTGTCCGCCCAGATTGCGGGCGCCGTCCAAGCGGCAGGGGAGCGCGGCGAATCCGGCGTCGCCGTCCTCTTGATTGGGTACGGCGAGTCCGCTGACATAATGGCTTCTGCGTCGGAACACCACATACTGGGGTCGGTGAAGTGGTATGGTACCTCGGGCGTCGCAAAGCAGCTTGCCGTAACCACGAACTTGGCCTCGGCCGCGTTCGCTGAAATGGTAAACTATGAGGCAACCCTCTTTGCAGAGCCGCCACCTGACCCGTTTGTAGTGGGGGGGCTGGCCAGTGTGCATTTTATCCCTGACGCGTACACTTACGCCACATATGACGCGGTAGCACTGCTGGCTGCTGCCGTGGAGGCCGCCGGCAGCGACGATGCCGTGGCCATTGCCACGGTTTTGCCGCAGGTGGCAAGCCAGTATCCGGGAACCTTGGGCAGTTTGGCGCTCAACGCCAACGGCGACTTGGACCAATACGCCTATGACGTGTGGCACGT